>NZ_JBHXTQ010000076.1:0-3355 GCF_042677305.1 Kitasatospora sp. NPDC127121
CTCCCGAGCGGCCACCGCACCGCCCGACGCCGCATGCGGGAACCAACGTTCCCGCATGCGGGAACCAACTGCGGTGGCGTTCAGCGCGGAAGAACCCAGTCCGGTGTCCAGGTGCCCGGGGCGTCGTGGCCGGTCGTGGTGGCGGCGAGGTGGGTGCGGAGGGTGGTCAGGGCCGGGTGGGGGTTGTCGCGGTGCCAGAGGAGTGAGTGGGGGTAGACGGGCGTCGGGCTGGTCACCGGGATGCGGCGCAGGCCGTGGTCGGCGGGCCAGGCGAGGCGGGTGTGCTCGCCCATGAAGGTGGCCAGGGCCGGGGTGTCGGCGATGGTGTCGAGGAGCGCGTCGGAGCCGAAGTTGGGGCCGGTCGCCTCGATGGTGAGGCCGAACTCGGCGACGAGGTCGTCGTAGTAGGCGCCCCACTCGGTACCGGGGACGATGCCGGGCATCCAGATCCGGTGCCCGGCGAGCTGGGCGACGGTCACCGACCGGGCACCCGCCAGGGCGTGGGCGGGACCGGTGAGGAGCTGGAGCGGTTCGTCGATCACCCGGACGGACTCGATGTCCTCGGGAAGGGGCCGGCCGGGCGCGACGACGGCGCGGAAGGATGCGTCGATCGCACCGGAGCGGATGGCGGTGACGGCCGTCTCGATCTCGAACAGCATCATCACGTCGAGGTCGATCTCGGGATGCGCGCGGTGGAAGCCGCGCATCAGGCCCGACGCTGCGCCGCGCGAGTTGATCACGTCGACGCGCAGCGGACGCCGGCCCGGGCGCACGGACTCGACCGCGCGCTCGGCGGCGCGCAGCAGCTCGCGCGCGTGGGGCAGGAACGCCTGCCCGTCGATGGTGAGCTCGGCCCCGCGTGCGGTGCGGGTGAACAACCGCACGCCGAGGTTGCGCTCCAGCGCGGCGATGCGCTTGGAGACGGCCTGCTGGGTGACGGCCAGCTCGGCGGCCGCCTCCTGGAACTGCCCCGCGTCGGCGGCGGCGACGAAGGTCCGAACGGTGTCGAGGTCCATGGCGGCACTCTATAGGTACAACTGATGGTTGTGGGTTGATGGTCCTGAGGTTGTTTGATCCCCGGGGATGAGGCGCGCTTTGATGCTTCTGATCGCCGATCGGTTGTGTGGGGGGAGTGGCTGTCGGTCCGCCGAATCGTGTCCCCGCACCCGACCGGGTGCCGCCAAGCAAGGAGAACACTCGCGTGAGTACCGCCCCCGTACTTGACCCCGAGCACACCGCTCTGCTCGTCCTGGACTGCCAGCCCGCGATCCTGGCCGCTCTGCCCGAGGGCGGAGGCCGGGAAGCCCTGCTCGACCGTGTGGAAGCGGCCATCGCCGATGTCCGCACAAGCGGCGGCACCGTCGCCTACGTACGCGTCGGCTTCACCGAGGCCGACTGGGACGGGATCCCGGCGACCAACAAGTCCTTCGCCCCGCTGGCCCGACACCGCGTCATGCACCACGAGGACCCTGCCACGGCCGTCCACGAGCGCTTGGCCCCCCGGGACGGCGACCTCGTCGTGCGCAAGACCCGCTTCGGCGGCATGTCCACCACCGACCTCGACCAGCAGCTGCGCGAGCGCGGCATCACCACCCTGGTCGTCTCCGGCGTCAGTACCAGCGGTGTCGTCCTGTCCACCGTCCTCGACGCGGCCGACCGCGACTACCGGCTCTACGTCCTGTCCGACGGCGTCGCCGACCCGGACACCGAAGCCCACGACGTTCTGCTGAAGAAGGTCCTCCCTTCGCGGGCCCACATCATCGACACCGCCGAGCTGCGCACCCTGCTCCGGGCCGGCTGACTCGAACCGTCGAACCGTCGAACCGTCGAACCGCCGACGCCCGGCAACAGCGGTGCCCCGTCGAGGTGGCCGCCGTGGGCGGGACAGGTCGGCCAGGGGATGTCGGTCGGCCCCGGCTGTCAGTACGCCGGGGCCGATCAGTACAGTCGGCGTCCTTCGTGAGACCTGGGAGGGGTGCATGGACATCGGCACGATACGTGCGGCGATCGGGCCGGAGAGCCCGGACGAGGTGACCGGATCGGGCATCTATGTCTGGGTGGACGCGGGGGCAGTCGGTCATCCGGTGCTGTACATCGGCAGGTCGGGCAACGTGGCCAGGCGAACGCAAAACGAGAGGACGTGGACCGAGCAGTTCCGGGACGCGCGTCGCCGTGGAAACACCCTGTGGTACTCGGCCGGCTGCGGGCTCTCCCCGGTCCTGGCGGCCGCCGCGGATCCGCAGGTGTTCATGTGGGCCCTCGGGAAGGAGGACGCGGGCGCTACCGAGACGGCGCTGATCCGCTTGGCCGCGATGACCGGCGGCACTCCGCCCGCCCAGGGAGCCGGCTGGGGCTGGGGCCGTGGAGACCAGGCGGGGAGTCCGGACCCGGTTCACCAGCTGTTGAGCCGCTGGTTCGAGGGCGATCACCTGGTGCGTCAGATCGCAGAAGCCGACGTCTGACTCGCCGGGCAGGTCGGGTCCGCCGTACCGGGTCACCCCGGTACGGCCAGGTCACTCCGGTACGGGCAGGCACTCGGCGAGCAGGGCGACGATGTCGTGCCAGGCGCGCTGAGCGTGCCGGGGGTGGTGGCCGACGCCGGGGAGCACGGCGTGGCCGACCGTCGGGTGGTGGAAGGCGTGCAGGGCGCCGCCGTAGACCACGAGGCGCCAGTCGACGCCCGCGGCCTGCATCTCGGCGGCGAACGCGTCCCGTTGTGCGGGCGGCATGATCGGGTCCTCCGATCCGACCCCGGCCCAGACGGGGCAGCGGATGTGCGCCGCCTCGCCCGGTCGGCCCGTGGTCAGGGCGTTGACCGTGCCGATCGCGCGCAGGTCGACGCCGTCGCGCCCGAGTTCCAGGGCGATCGCGCCGCCGGTGCCGTAGCCGATGGCGGCGATCCGGTCGGGGTCGGTCCGCGGTTCGGCGAGCAGCACGTCGAGCGCGGCGTGGCCGATGCCGCGCATCCGGTCGGGGTCGGCGAGCAGGGGAGTGATGCGCGCCAGCATCTCCTGCGGGTCGGTGAACCAGCGCCCGCCGTTGATGTCGAAGGCCATTGCCACGTAGCCGAGTTCGGCGAGGGCGTCGGCCCGGCGGCGCTGGAAGTCGTTCAGCCCCGGCCCCTCGGGCCCGACCAGGACCGCGGGTCGGCGGCCGGTACCGGCCGGGAGCGCGAGGTGCCCGATCATCGTGAGGCCGTCGGCCGGGTACTCGACCGTGCGCGTGGTAACCGTCGTCATGGGACCGGACTGTAGTGAGCGTCGAGCCCGGTCGGGCCGGTTTTTCGCCGGCGGCAGAACGGCGCGGGTGTACCTCGGACGATGCGGCGATGGCAGTGGTGGGACCGGCTCGGGGC
>NZ_JBHXTQ010000076.1:3365-22095 GCF_042677305.1 Kitasatospora sp. NPDC127121
GGGCCGTTTTTCCCGCGGGGGCCATACGGGCGGGGGTGACCCCGGCACTTGGGGGGTTTGCCTGGGTGGCCCCGGGCGGGGGCCCGCCCCCACCACTGACGGCAGTCGGCGGGAGGCGGATCGGCGGCTTCGTTCTCACACGATGTCGTCCGCCGCCCGCGTTCCCACCGTCCGCTCCGTCATCCGGTCCAGGCTGATGTCAGTATCCGGCCGGGGCGTCCTCGATGTCCGAGATGAGCTTGGTGCTCAGGTCGCTCTGCACGGCCAGCTTGGTGTGCGTGGCGTTGGGGCCGGTGCCCCAGGTGAGCGTGACGGTGGTGAACAGGTGGCCGGCTCCGGAGTCGTGGTACCGCACCTCCCAGTGGGTGGGCACGTCCTGGGCGCGGAGGACGCCGTCGGCGTGGTTGGCCTGCTCCCAGGCGGCCAGCCGCTGCTGGAAGTCCGCCGTGAGGTAGTGGGAGCGCAGGCCGTCCGACAGGTTGTCGGTGCCGTCGGAGACGGCGTCGATGTAGGCGCCGTAGAAGTCGGCGACCCGGTCGACCGCGGAGTCCGGGCTCCCGTCGCGGACCGGATCCCCCGGCGCCACCCGCTGCCCGCCCGCCTGCTCGGTACTGGTGGTGGAGGCGGGGTGCTGCGGGCCGGCCGCCGTGGCCTGCGGCGCGGTCGCCGCCAGGATCAGGCCGACCGTGGCGGTCGCCGCCAGCAGTCCGCGTCGAACACTCAGCTTCATCGTCAGTCTCCCTCGTCATGCCAATGGGTCGAGCCCTGGGCGGGTCACCTGGCAATGCGCGGACCGTCCGGGCCGGATCACGTCAATCACCTGCCCAACGAAGCCCGGACCGGAAGGGAACGGCCCGCGTGCAATCCCGGCGCGGATTCGACCCTTCGGGCCGTCGTGGTGTGATCAGTCCGATCACCGGGGGCCCCGGCCGGGGGCGGGGCGGTGCGGGGGGCGGCGTTCGGCGGGTTGGCGGGGCGGCTGACCGTGGGGTGCCGCTGGGGGGCGGGTTCGTGGGCCCGGGCGGGGTGGTGGGTCGTGGTCGCGGAGTTCGCAGATCACCGCCCAGGCGACCGACACCACCGGCACCGCCACCACCGCGCCGAGGACACCGGCCAGTACGGCGCCGCCGATCACCGACAGCGCGATCGCCACCGGGTGGATCCGGACGGACCAGCTCATGACCAGCGGGTGCAGCAGATGGCCCTCGACCTGGCCGATGACCACGATCAGCCCGAGCACCAGCAGCGCGACCAGCGGGCCGCGGGCCGCCAGGGCGACCAGCGCGGCGACGGCCAGCGCGATGGGGGAGCCGATCAGCGGGATGAGCGCCGCGACGAACTCCAGCACGATCAGTGGCAGTACGAGCGGCACCCGCAGGACGGCCAGCGCGACGCCGACCAGCACCGCGTTGGTCGCCGCCACGATCAGCAGGCCCCGGGTGTAGCCGGCGAAGGTGTGCCACGCGGCGTGCCCCGCGCGGGTCCAGGCAGGTCGTGACCGAGCCGGGAGCTGGCGCTGCGCCCAGCACCACATCCGGTCGCCGGAGTGGAGGAAGAACACCGAGCAGAACACCGCGAGCGCCAGCCCGGTGAGCATTTCGACGACCCGGCTCGCCCCGCTGAGCGCGGTGCTGAGCAGCGCCGAGCGGTGGGCGGTGAGGAACTCGCCGAGCTTCGCCCGCAGGTCGGTGACGGTGCCGGCCCGCAGGTGGAAGGGGGCGCCGGTGAGCAGGTGGTCGATCCGCCCGAGGCCGCCGCGCAGTTCGGTGCCCAGCCGGCCCCACTCGCCGGCGACGGTCGTCCCCACCAGGGCGAGAACGCCGGCCACGACCACGATGGCGCACACGAGGGCCAGCAGGACGGCGACCGAGCGGGGCAGCGCCCGTGCCAGCAGGTCGACGAACGGCCGCAGGACCGAGGTGATGACCAGCGCCAGGAACACGGCGATGACCGGCAACTGGAGCCGGCCGAGGACGGCGACGGCCAGGTAGGCGGCCACCCCGAGCAGGAGCAGTCGCCAGGTGTACCCGGCGGCGGTCCGCAGCCCGGCCGGCACGCGGCCTCCGGACCCGTCGGACACGACGGGGCGCGCCCGGGGCAGGACCACCCGGGTCGGGTGGCGCCGCCGGGCCGGTCTCGCGCCGTTCACTCGCACGGGCGGCCTCCCTGGCGTCTGCCGGGCTTCGTCCGGCGTCGCGCGGCTACCCGGGCCGACGGGGCGGAAACGGCCGAGGGCCTGGAAACGGTCGAGGGTCTGGAAACGGTCGACGGGCCGGAAACGCTCGTGCTCACAGCTGCGCCGTGAGCGCGACCAGCAGCGCCACGTAGTCGCCGAGCAGCCCGGAGTGGAGGCGGCGCAGCGGCCGGACGGTCGTCCGGTACGGCCCGCCGGTGCCGCGCCTGGGGTCGCGGCGCACGACGGCGACGGCGACGGCGACGGCAACGGCGAAGTCGACCGCGATCAGGGCGGAGAGCAGGCCCAGCCCGATCCCGGAGGCCGTCCACCAGGTCTCGGGAGCCGACGCTGCGGGTACGGCCGGCGCCGCGCCGCCGGTGAGCGCCGAGACCAGCCCGAACACGGCGGGTAGCCGACCGAGTTCGCGCCCGGCGACCTCCTCGGCGACGGTCTTGCCGAGCCCGGTGCCGAACGGCGGCAGCCCGGCCAGGGCCAGCGCGCCGAGGCCGAACAGCGCCCCGGGCAGCCGCAGTTCGCGGGCGCGGCCGTGCAGTCCGCGTTCGTCCACCGAGCCGAGCCGTACCGGTCGAGCAGGACGCCGGTGAGGCCGGACAGCGCGGCCTTGGCTCCCGTATGGCCAGCCACCTACACCGCCGCGGTGGTCAGGAACAGGCCGACGTGCCCGACGGTGGAGAACGCCGGCACACGTGTAGCCACCGTGGCTGCGGGCACACGCGGGGCATGGATGAGGAGCGGGTGGTGGGCCCGGCGTTGCCCGGGGCGGTGGCCGTGCCCGGGGCGGCGGTCCGTCCGGTCCGGGCCGGACGCGCGACCCGAACCGCCGCGCGGGATGGCGGTCGGGGCGACAGGACGCCGCCGCGACCGGACCGGGAGCCCTCCATGCCACGGCCGGCCGAGCAGCCCAGCGGGGGTGAGGGGGAGCAGCAAGTCGGCGGCCTGCGCGTCGCGGTGCGCCGGGAGGGCCGCGTGCGGGTGGTCTCCGCCGAAGGCGAACTGGACCACGGCAGCGCGAACGGGCTGTGGGCGGCGCTCTCCCGTCCGGTGGCCGGGGGCGAGGAACGGCTCGTCGTCGATCTCACCGGCCTGTGGTTCTGCGACTCCAGCGGGCTGAACCTGCTGCTGCGCGCACGCCTGGACGTCGAGGCGGCCGGTCTGCGGCTGGAACTCGTCGGTCCGAGGCCCGTGGTGGCGAGGCTGTTCGCGATCACGGAGGCCGACACGGTGCTGCGCATCCACCCCGACCTCGACGTCGCTCTGAAGACCGCGGACCCGCCGCAGCGCGGCCGCGACGACGTGGAGTGAGGAGAACCCGGCATGAAGAGCCCCAGGGAAGGAGCGTTGCCGAAGGACTCCGGCCGGAGGGCGACGGCTTCCGGCCGGGGGCCGGGCGGCTCCGACCGACGGCCGAGTGGCTCCGACCGGACCAGGCGGCTCGTGCTGGCCGGCAGTGAGGGCGCGGTCCAGCGGTCCCGGGACTTCAGCCGGGCGGCGCTGCTCGCCTGGCACTGGCTGCCCGCGCCGGATGCCGGGCGGCTGGCGGCGGCGGAGGACGTCCTGCTGATGGTGTCGGAGCTGGTCACCAATGCGTGCCTGTACGCGCCCGGCGGTCCCCGGGAGCTGCGGCTGGGCTGGGACGGCGAGCGGCTGCGGGTGGAGGTCTCGGACGCCAGCCCGGCCGCGCCGCGGCTGCGCCCGTTCGCGGACCCGGGCCGTCCCGGCGGCCACGGCCTGCGGGTGGTGAACCGGCTGGCGCGCGACTGGGGCTGCCTGCCCGAGGGCGAGGGGAAGCTGGTCTGGCTGGAGGTCGCGCCCCCGGTGGACCCCGGCGCCCTCCAGCTCTGACCCTCCGGGAACCGGGGGGTCAGAGCTGACTGGGGTGCGGCTGGGGCGGCGGCTCGGTGTCCGGGCCCGGGGGAGCCGGGGCGGTCGTCATCACCGGCGTGGTCCTCGTCAGCGGCGTGATCGTCATACGCGTGTATCTGTAGATAAGGCAATAAACCGCCCAAAACATGAATTGGAAGTCGTGTGTCGGGTAGAGAACGCATGACGCGGCCATGGATCGCAGCCAGTCGCGTCCGCACCCTCGCCGGGTGCCACCGGGGCCGTCGCCCGACGGAAGCCGGGCCCAGGTCCTCCGGAAAGCAGCCCGTCGCGTTCGGCGCGAGCCGCTCGCGGTGCCGGGCGTTCGCCCCGATGCCCCAGGAGAGAGCCACCGTGTCCACCATGCTGGAAACCGGTCGCCCCATCGACTGGACGGCCGCCCCGCCGTCCGGCCTGCCGCCCGACGTGCCACCCCGCCCGACGGACGCGCAACTGCGTGCGATGGGCAAGTACGAGGCACGCGAGCTCAGCGACGCGCTGTTCGAGCGCCTGGCCGCACTCGCCCGCGAAACGCACGCGTACAGCTACGTGCGCGGCACGATCATCGAACTCAACATGCCGCTGGTGCGCTTCATCGCCGCCCGCTTCCGCCACCGCGCCGAGGACATGGACGACATCCTCCAGGTCGGCACGATCGGCCTGATCAAGGCCGTCGACGGCTACGACCCGCAGCGCGGCGTCGAGTTCGTCACCTACGCCATCCCCACCATCGCCGGCGAGATCAAGCGCTTCTTCCGCGACACCTCCTGGCCGGTCCGGGTCCCGCGCGGCATGCAGGAGCTGTACCTGACCGTGGCCCGCGGATCCGACCGGCTGGAGCAGGAACTCGGCCGCCTCCCGCACCCCGACGAGATCGCCGAGGACCTCCACATCACCGTCGAGGAGGCCACCGAGGGCCTGGTCGCCGGCCGCGTCTACCGGCCCGACTCGCTGGACGCGCCGCGCGAGCAGGACCTCGACGAGAGCGGCGGCGCCATGCTCGACCGCCTGGGGGCCTGCGACCCCGGCATCGAACTCGCGGACTTCCGCACCGCTGTGCGCCCCCTGCTCGCCCGCCTGTCGTGCCGCGATCAGACGGTGCTCAAACTGCGCTTCTGGGACGGCTGGACCCAGTCCCAGATCGCCGAGCGCATCGGCGTCTCCCAGATGCACGTCTCCCGCCTGCTCACCGCCACCCTCACCAGCCTGCGCGAGCAGTTGGAGGACCGCGACGCCCCCGGCTGGGCGGACGAACCCGCAGGTCCGGCCGAACCCGAGGGAGCGGACGACTGTGGAGCGGACGACGAGGGAGCCGCTGAACCCGAGGCGCCGCGCTGATTTCCCTCCCTCCCGGGCGTTTCCGGCCCCCCGCAGCGGATAGCCGCGCTGCGGGGGGCCGCCCTGGGCGAAGCATGATGAAGCGTGATGAAGCGTGATGAAGGAGGAACACCGTGTCTCCGAAGGTTTCCGACCACGTCCGGATCGAGCGGCTGCCCTTCGACGGCACCCCCGACCCGGCGGGCGGCACCGTCACCCCCGGCGCGGACGGCGCCCCCGGCCACGGGCTGCGCCCCGCACCCGCCCGAGCGGATGCGTACCGTACGGCGTGAACCGCCCGACCGGCCGGTAACGGAAGGAGCCGACACCATGACCTGCCGACCACCGACCGGCCGTGCCCCGGCGCCGGGTGCCCCGGGGCCGGGCGGGTTCACCGCACGGGCCCGGCCGTGGGCCGGCGGCACCGTCCTCGCGCTGGACGGCGAACTCGACCTCGACTCGGTCGGCGCCCTGCACACGGCCCTCGACGCGGCCCTGGCCGCGCCCCTCACCGTCATCGTGCTCGACTGCGCGGGCCTGGAGTTCTGCGACTCCACGGGGCTCAACGCGATGCTCCGGGCCCACGCCCGCGCGGTTGTCGAGGGCAGCCGGCTCGAACTGGCCCGCCCCCGCCCGCTGGTCCTGCGGATGCTCGAACTGACCGGGGCCGTCGAGGTCTTCGTGCTGCGGGACGCGCCACCGGAGTGAACGCGCGGCCCGCCGCCCCGGGCCGCGCGGGCCCCGGGCCCCGGCCCGTCGGACCGACACCTGTCCTGCCTGTCGCCCTTCGCCCTCCGGTGGCACAGTGGGAGCAGGGCGGCGGCCCGCCGCCCCGGGGTCGGGGCGCCCGGTCGGGCACCCCGGGCGTGCGGCGGACCCGGGCGGTGGAACGGATGGACGAGCGGCCGGCACCCGGCGCCGATCCGGCCGAGCAGGCCCTGCGGCACCTGCGCGCCGGGCTGACCGCCGTGCGCGACGGGGACTTCGCCACCCGGCTCGCGCCCGAGCGGCCCGGCGTGCTCGGGGAGATCGCGACGGTCTTCAACACCATGGCCGACCAGCTGTCCGCGTTCGCCGGCGAGGTGACCAGGGCCGCCCGGGAGGTCGGCACCGTCGGCAACCTGCGCGGCCAGACCACCGTCAAGGGCATCTCCGGAGTGTGGAAGGACCTCTCCGACAACGTCAACGTGATGGCCTCCAACCTGACCGGTCAGGTCCGCTCGATGTCCGAGGTGGCGACGGCCAGCGCCTCCGGCCGCCCGGTCGGGGACGCACCGCCGCAGCGCCTGCGTCCGGGCGAACCCGTCGACACCCGACACCTGCTCGGCCGGATGCAGTACTGGCTGGACACGCCATGACCGCCGGGCATGAGCCCTCGGACACCACGGCCCGGGCCCTCGCCGAAACCGTGCGCCGGCTCCAGAGCACCGCCGCCCGGGTGCGAGCCGACGCTCGCGCCCGCGCCGCCGTCGACCTGGCCACCGGGATCCTGGCCGAACGCCTCGGCCTGCTCCCCGCCGAAGCCGCCGCCCGACTCGCCAGGCTCGCCCGGGAGGCCGCCGTGCCCGTGGCGGCCCTGGCCGCCGACATCGCCGGGGTGTCCGGGCAGGCACCCAGGCAGGCACTCGGGTCCTCGCTGTCCGATCCCGTGTCGCCCGACCCCGTGACGCCCGCGCTGGCCGCCGTCGCCGATCTGCAAGGCGCCGCCGAAGCCGTCCTGGAGCAGACGGCGGATGCGCTCGGCGCGCACGCCGTCGCGCTGTGGCTGCGGCTGCCGGGCGGTGTGCTCGCCCTCGCCGCGCACGCCGGGCTGTCCGCCGCCGAGGCCGACGCCTGGAGCCGGGTGCCACCCGGCGTCCCCACCCCGGCCCAGCGTGTCGTGGTCGGCGGCGTGGAGCTGTGGCCCGGCGATCCGGAGGCCGCAGGCCCGTCGGTGGGGGCCGGCTCGGCCCGGGCCGTCCTCCCACTGATCGACGCAGGCCGCCGCCGGGGCGCGCTGGAGGTCCTGTGGCCCGCACCTGGCCCCGCCCCCGCACCCGGCCCCGTGCTCGGCGGGCCCCAACGCCGTCGGCTCCACGCCCTCGCCGACCTCTGCGCGACCCTCCTGGTCGAAGCCGGCGCCGCCCCCGCCCCGGCCCCCACCCCCGTCCCCGTCCCGCCCGGCGACGACACCGCCCTCTTGGAGGGCCTGTCCACCCCGGCCCTGCTGCTGGAGCCGGTCGTCCGCCGAGGAGAGGTCGCCGACTTCACGCTCCTGCGGACCAACGCGCACTTCCGCGATCCGCTGGGCCGCCCCCGGGACACGCTGGAGGGAGCCTCGCTCCTGGAGGTCTACCCGGCCGCGTGCGCCGGCGGCCTCTTCGAACAGCTGATCCGGGTGCACGAGACCGGGGCGCCGTTGCCCGGCGAGCGGGTCCGGCTGGTCTTCCAGCAGGGCGAACTCGCGCTTCCCGCCACCGTCCTGCTCGCGGCGGCCCCCGTCGGCGGCCGCGTGCTGGTCGGCTGGCAGACGGAGACCGCGCGGGCCGGTGAGGCCGAGCAGAGCGCCCTGCTGCGCCAGGCCCAGCGGTTGGCCCGGGTGGCCGGGTTCGAGGAGTGCCCGGCCGACGGCCGGATCCGCTGGAGCGACGGCCTGCACGAGATCTACGGGCTGCCGCCCGACACCGACCCGGTCCCGCTGGCCCAACTCGCCCGGCACGCCCACCCCGACGACGAGCCCGCGATCCGGCGCCTGCTGGACACCGTCCAGCGCCGGCACCGGACCGCCTCCGCCGTCGTCCGCCTGGCCCACCAGGACGGCACCCACCGGTACACCCGGGTGATCGCCGAGCCCCTCCTCGACGACCACGGCCGGCTCACCGGAGTGCGCGGCGCCTTCCACGACGTGTCCGCCCAGCACCGTACGGAGGTCGCGCTCGGGGCGACCCGGGCGCGCCTGGCCGACAGCGAGCAGGAGACCGCCGACAGCGAGCGACTGGCGCTGCGGCTCCAGCAGGCCCTCCTGCCCGCCGCTCCGCCCCCGCTCGGCCCGGCCGGCCTGCGGGCCGCCGTCCGCTACCGCCCCGCCGCCCAGCACGACCGGGTCGGCGGCGACTGGTACGACGTGCTGCTGCTGCCCGACAAGCGGGTGCTGCTCACCGTCGGGGACGTCGCCGGGCACGGCGTCGGCGCGGCCACCGGCATGGTCGCCCTGCGGCACGCGCTGCGCGGCCTCGCCGTTACCGGGGCCGGCCCGGCCCGGATGCTGGAGTGGGCCAACACCGTCGCCCTGCGCGAACCCGGCCAGATCACCGCGACGGCCGTCTGCGTGCTCATCGACCCGGCCGTCGGCGAACTGCGCTGGGCGCGGGCCGGGCACCTGCCCCCGATCCTGGTCGGAGCGGACGGCGCCCAGGTGCTGCCGCTGCCGCACGGTGTGCTCCTCGGCGCCCTGGACGGCGCCCGGTACGAGGAGCACACCGCCCACCTGCCGCCGGGCGACGTCCTGGTCCTCTACACCGACGGCCTGGTCGAACGCCGGGACCGCCCGGTCGAGGAGTCCGTCGACCAGCTGATCCGCGCCGCCGGAGCCCCCGGCCCCGACCTGGAGCGCTACCTCGACCGGCTGCTGGAGCTCAGCCCCGCCGACACCGACGACGACACCTGCCTGATCGCCGTCCAGAGCCGGTAGCCCCCTGCCCGGTAGCCCCCTCGCCTTGAGCGGGAGCGGGAGCGGGCCCGCGAAGCGCGGCGTTAGGCGCGGGCCCGCCCGGGTAGGCGCGGCCCTGCGGGGGCGACCGGAACCGGACGACGGAGAGGACTCCCCATGTTGCTGCTAGGACTCCTGCTGATGGCGGCGGCCGGTGCCTTCGCCGGACTGCTGATCGCGGACAACCTCTCCGGCGGGCCCGACTACCAGGCGACGGTGCTGGGCATCCGCCTGCCGGCGCTCGACAGTCTGGGCATCTTCCTCGCCGGGCTGGCCCTCGCCCTGCTCTTCTGCCTGGGCCTGGCCCTGATGGTGCTGACGGCCCGGCGGTCCCGGCGAACCCGACGCCCCGTCCGGCCAGCCGCGCACCGGGCGGCCCACCAGCGGTCCCAGCCGGTGGTGCGGCCGGACCCGCCCGAGCGACCCCTCCCGCCCGACGGGGGCGAGCAGCCCGCGCCGCCCGAGGAACGCCCCGCCCAGTAGGGCGGCCAGGACGTCGGCCTACCGGTCGAGCCCCCGCGCGGCGGCCGGATCCGCCACCTGTTCGGCCACTGAGGCGCGACGCCCCCGGAGCCGATCCCACGACGACCACGGGCCCCTCACCGGGCCGGGGAAGGACGCGACCGCATGACCGGACCACGGCCTTCCGCCGGACGCCCGCTCCCCACGAGGCCGTGGGCGCAGCGGCTGCCGCTCCGGGCCCACCCCGGGGCGGCCGCCGACGCCCGGGCCTTCACCACCGAGTTCCTGGCCGACGTCGGCGACCCGCTGCTGGTCGCCGACGCCGTCCTGCTGGTCTCCGAACTCGTCGGCAACGCCCTGCGCCACGGCGGCGAGCCCGGGACGCTGCTCCTGGTCCGCGCCACCGGCCGGCTGCGGATCGAGGTCAGCGACGCCAGCCCGCGCCCGCCGCTGCCCCGGCCCCCGCACCCCCCGGACGAACCGGGAGGCCTCGGCCTGTTCCTGCTGAGCCGGCTCACCCTGCGCTGGGGCTGGCACCTGTCGGGGCCGGGCAAGACGGTGTGGTGTGATCTACGGCTGCCCGCGAGCTGACGGCCTGTCGGCGGCCTGCCGGGCGGGTGTTCTGCGTCCGGGAGGAGCGGTGTCCGTGCGCGGCCACCCGGCGCCACCGGGCGCCGGTCGCGACGCCGGAGCGCCGGACGCGCCCCGCGCGGTGGCATCCTGACGGGGCAGGTCCGTCCGTGGGCGTCGAGCACAGCGAGGATCCAGTGGCCGTGAACCGACCGTCGCCGTCCCCGTCCCCGCCGTCCCCGTCCCCGTCCCCGTCCCCGTCCCCGCCGTCCCCGTCCCCGTCCCCGCCGTCGCCGTCGCCGTGCGGCGTCCTGGGTTGAGCGGCGTGCGCCGTCGCAGCCGGTTGACGGAGATCGCCCGCAGCTGGTGGCAGGTCCTGCGGGCGGCCGTCGTCGGCGTTTGGGAACACGGCCGCACCATCGAACTGCTCCAGCGCTCGATGGCCTTCGCGGCGCTCTTCTTCGTGACCCTCGTGCCGCTGCTGATCGTCATCGCGGCGGCCTTCCCCTCGCGCGGCAGCGGGATCTCCGAGTGGATCACCGACGGCCTCGGCCTGAGCGGGCCGGGCGCCGACGCCGTCCACCGGCTCTTCGCCTCCCGGGGCCAGGTGCTCAGCACCACCACGGGCTTCGGCCTGGCCGCGCTGGCGGTCTTCGGGGTCTCGTTGATGGCGTCCGTCCAGGGCGTCTACGAGCGCGTGTGGGAGCTCGACCGCGGCCCGTGGCACGCGGTCTGGCGCCAGACCCTGGGCCTGGCCGGGCTGATCGGGTACATCGTGCTGGCCGCCTCCAGCGGCATGCCCTGGCACCACTCGGCTGTCCAGCCCTCCTTCCGCATCGCCGTCACGACCGTCGGCGGCCTCCTGTTGTTCTGGTGGCTCCAGCACCTGCTGCTCGCCGGACGCGTCCCGCCGAGGCAGCTGCTGCCCGGAGCCGTCGCGACCATGGTGGCGCTGGCGGGTCTGCGGCTCTTCTCCCGGCTGGTCTTCGCGCCGCTGCTGGTGTCCAACGCGGTCTCCTACGGGACGGTCGGGACGGTGCTGATCGTCCAGTCCTGGCTGATCGGCGTCGGCTACACCGTCTACGGCGGCGCGCTGGCCGGGCGCGCCGTGGTCCAGGCCCGCCGCACGCCGTAGCGCCGGCGCCAGGCCGGGTGGCCGGTGCTGCGGCGCGCGGGTGGGTTAGGGCGCGGCGCAGCGGGCAGGCGCGCGGGCGGCCGGGAAAAGCTCGGCCACCGCACACGTGAGGAGGCCCCAGATGAGCATGGTGAAGGAGACGGTCGACGTCGACGTGCCGCTGCACGCCGCGTACAACCAGTGGACCCAGTTCGAGGAGTTCCCGCGCTTCATGGAGGGCGTCGACGCGGTGACCCAGCTGGACGAGCGCCACAACCACTGGCGGACCAGCATCGGCGGCGTCACCCGCGAGTTCGACACCGAGATCATCGACCAGCTGCCCGACGAGCGGATCGCCTGGCGCACGACGGACGGCGACGTGCGGCAGAAGGGCGTCGTCACCTTCCAGGAACTGGACGACCGGCACACCCGGATCAACCTGGCCATCAACTTCCAGCCGGAGGGGATGGCCGAGAAGACCGGCGACATGCTGGGCATGGTCGACCGCAGGGTCAAGGGGGACCTCCGGCGCTTCAAGGACTTCATCGAGGACCAGGGCCGGGAGGAGGGTGGCTGGCGCGGCCGGATCACCCCCGGCTGAGCCCCGTCACCGTCCACGTCCCCTGACCGCACCTCCCCTGGCGGCGGCCCCGGCTCGAACGGTCGGGGCCGCCGTGTGCCCGGGCCCCGCCGGCGGGCACGGGCACGGACGTGGCGCCGCTGCGGGGTCAGCGGTCCGGGAAGCGGTGCCGCTCGACCAGCCGGGCGAAGCCGTCCCACAGGGCCGGATCCGCCGGCTCCTGCGGGTCGTGGAGCGCGACGCCGGCCAGGCTCCCGGGCGCGTCGTAACCGCCCGCCCGGGCCAGGTCGACGCCGGAGCCGAGCAGCGCCGCCGGCTTGCCGTGGCGCAGCGCCTCGGCGAGGAAGCGGACGGCGTCCGGATCGGCGGCCAGCGCGGGCCCGGCGCCGTCCGGAACCACCACCGCGTCGTACAGCACCGAGGCGGTGGTGGGCAGCGGGCGGTCCACCGGCAGAGGGTCACCACCACGGGCGGCCACGTGACCGCCGTGCGCGGCCAGCGTCTCCACGACGGCGCCCTGCGCGCCCAGCCGCTCGTGCGCGGCCCGCACCTGGCCGCCGTCGACCCCGGGCGCGGCCAGCACGGCGACCTTGCGGGTACGGATGCCGCTGCCGCGCAGGTTCTCCAGGCTGAGCGCCGGGGAGACCCGGGGGCCCGCCGACTCGTCGCCGTCCCGCGCTGCCGCCCGGTCTCCGGGTGACGGTTGCGGTTCGGGCACGCCGATGCGCCGGGCGACCTCCGCCGCCAGGTCGGGGTCCACGCGCACCAGGTTGCCGACCATCCGGCGCCGCACCTCCTCGTCGCCCACCTTGCCGAGCTCGAACGTGAACGCGGCGGTGATGTGCCGCTGCTCCCAGCCCGCCATGCTGCGCCAGAACAGCGCGGCCTGGCTGTAGTGGTCGGCGAAGCTGGGGCTGCGCCGCCGGATCGCCCTGCCGTTGACCCGTTGCTGGTAGTGCTGGAACACCCCTTCCGGCAGGTGGCCGCCGCCCATGGTGAACGGGCAGCCGCCGCCCACCGAGTTCGGTGCGTAGCTCGTCCCCGGGTGGATGGCCTGCTGGCCGTAGCCGTCGCGGTGGTTGGTCCGTACGTCGGCCAGCGGGCGGTTGACGGGCAGCTGGCCGAAGTTGGGGCCTCCCAGGCGGATCAGCTGGGTGTCCAGGTAGGAGAAGTTGCGGCCCTGGAGCAGCGGGTCGTTGGTGAAGTCGATCCCGGGCACGATGTTGGCGGTGTGGAAGGCCACCTGCTCGGTCTCGGCGAAGAAGTTCTGCGGGTTGCGGTCGAGGACCATCCGCCCCACCGGACGCACCGGCACCAGTTCCTCCGGGATCAGCTTCGTCGGGTCCAGCAGGTCGAAGGGGAAGGCGAACTCGTCCTTCGCCGTGACCAGTTGGACACCGAGCTCCCATTCGGGGAAGTCCCCCGCCGCGATCGCCTCCCACAGGTCCCGGCGGTGGAAGTCCGGATCCCGCCCGGCGGTGATCTGGGCCTCGTCCCACACCTGGGAGCAGGCGCCGAGCCGCGGCCGCCAGTGGAACTTGACGAACGTGCCGCGCCCGTCCCGGTTCACCAGGCGGAAGGTGTGCACACCGAAGCCCTGCATCATCCGGTAGCTGCGCGGGATCGCCCGGTCGGACATCACCCACATCAGCATGTGGGTGGACTCGGGCTGGAGCGAGCAGAAGTCCCAGAAGGTGTCGTGCGCGGAGGCGCCGGTGGGGATCTCGTTCTGCGGTTCGGGCTTCACCGCGTGGACGAAGTCCGGGAACTTGACGGCGTCCTGGATGAAGAACACCGGCATGTTGTTGCCCACCAGGTCGTAATTCCCGTGCCGGGTGTAGAACTTGGTGGCGAAGCCGCGGACGTCCCGTACGGTGTCGGCGGAGCCGCGCGGGCCCTGCACGGTCGAGAAACGTACGAACACCGGGGTGCGGCGCCCGGCCTCCTGGAGGAAGTCGGCGCAGGTGAACCCGGCGAGCGACTCGTACGGTTCGAAGAAGCCGTAGGCGCCGGCGCCGCGGGCGTGCACCACGCGTTCGGGGATGCGCTCGTGGTCGAAGTGGGTGAGCTTCTCGCGGAGGTGGAAGTCCTCCAGCAGGGTGGGGCCGCGGTCGCCGATGACGAGCGAGTTGTCGGTGTCGTCGACGCGCACACCCTGGTCGGTGGTGAGCGGGCCGTCCGGGTCCGGGGCGCGGAAGGTGTCGAGTGCGGCGTCCTTGGCGTCGGTGGTGTCCTTGGCGTCGGGTCCGGGGTCGGCGGGCGGCTCGGGCTGGGGGGTTTCGGGGTTGATGGGCATGTCGCGGTCTCCGTCCTGGGAACGGCGCGGGGCGGCCGGGCCGTCGGCCCCCGGCTCGTGTCGGCGGGGCGGCTGCCCGATGGGCGGCCCGGCAAACCGCGCGCGAGCGGCCGTCGGCGCCGAAGCAGGAGGTCAGCGGTGTTCGGCAGAGGCGCGCGGTGTTTGAGTGCGGTGTGTGAGTGCGGTGTTTGGCACAGGGGCAGCGGGGGACACGCCGGAGTCGGGAGGGGAAGCCTCTGAGTGAGGAGACGAGCAATGTCGAACGATGCCATCGTCCTGTTACGGGAGGACCACCGGGAGGACCACAAGGGGGGAGATCGGCGAGCGGATGCAGGCCGTGCGCGAGACCGCGCCGCGACCACGAAAAGCGGGAAGGAGCACGCGAATTCCTCTCATGTCTCAGCCAACGCGACCGCCCTATCCTGAGGGCGTGGAAGAACAGCCGGCCATCGGGCGCCAGTGGACGTTCCTGACCAATCACGCGCGCGTCCTGGTGCAGATCGCCCGGGACCCGGGCATCAGGGTGCGTGACATCGCGACCAGCTGCCTGCTGACCGAGCGAGCGGTCCAGCGGATCATCGCCGACCTCGAAGCGGCGGGCTATCTCAGCCACCACCGGGTCGGGCGCTCGAACGTCTACCGCGTCATCGACGGCAAGCAGCTGCGCCACCCCGCCGACAGCGGCCCGACGCTGGCGGAGCTACTGGCCGTCCTGCTGCGCTGACCACGCCGCCGATGGCACGCCGATGGCACGCCGATGACACGCCGATGGCACGCATGGCCGAACCCGATTGCACGCATTGCCATTGACGAATTTCCGTTCACGTATTGGTTGACGTGAGAAGGGATTCGGCAGACGCTGGAGATGTCGTCCCATGGCTCACAGGCAGGAGAAGAGACCATGCGCGGTAAGCCGCCCGTGGCGCGTCCCGCTGCCCCGACCCCGACTCCTCCACCCCCCGCGCCGCCCCCGCCGCCCCCGGCCGACGGGAGCCTGCCCGCGGACCTGCACATCGCCAAGGGCCTGCTGGTCCGGCTCGCCGTCGAAGGGGACCGGGTCCGTGCGACAGTCCGCGGCGAGATCGACCTCGACGTCGTCGGCGGCCTGGACGAGACCCTCGGACGCGCGCTGCGGGCCAGCGGCACCGGGCTCGACGTCGACCTGTCCGCCGTCCCCTTCTGCGACAGCTCCGGCCTCAACCTCCTGCTGGGCCTGCGCAGCACCGCGCACCGCACCGACCGCACCCTCGCGATCACCGCGGCCAGCACCCAGGTCGAGCGCCTGCTCGCGATCACCGAGACGACCGGCCTCTTCACCCCCGCCGCCACCGAACGCCCCGCCGGCCCTCCGCACACCGAGAACGCAGACCCATAGCCGCACGCCGACTCCCCCCCCTGGCGCGGGCCTGCCGGTACGGATCAGGGCGATGGGGCCGAACTCGGCGTCGAACGCGGACGGGCCGCATGCTCGGGCGGCTGCGCAGGCGAAGAGGGGAGTGACGCTGAGGGCGACGGTGAGGGCCCGCCGGCCTCGGCGACGGCTTCGAGCACCGCGCCCTCGAACGCCTCCTTCGAGGCCATGGCCCCACCGGCACGCCCGTCGAGCTGCTTGCCGTTGAGCAGCATGGCCGGCGTCCCCCGGAATTTGTGGTCGCGGAACTCCTCCGTGACAGTGCGCACCCAAGCCTCGTGCGTTCCCTTGTTGACGCATTGCTCAAAAGCCGGTGTCCGCAGTCCGGGGACATTTTCGGCGAGCCGAAGGAGTTCCGCACGGTCGGCGAACCTGTCGTTCTTCTCCTCGGGTTGGTTGGAGAAGAGGACGGCATGGTAATGGGCGAATTTGGCCAGGTCCTGCGCGCACGCGACGGCGTTGGCCGCTCGCAGCGAACCCTTCCCGCCAAGGCCGGCGTCAATGGCCGCGAGGGGGTGGTACTCCAGACGCAGCCGTCCGGACTGCACGTACTTCTGCAGTACCTCGCCGAGGCGCGCTTCGGCCGCCTGGCAGGCGGGGCAGCGGAAGTCCTCGTAGACCTCCAGGGTGGCCGGAGCCTTCTCCGCCCCCACCTCGATGGCCTTGCCTCCGGCCACCGTTCCGAGGGGCGCCAGGGCGGGCCGGTCGTCCTGGGACCGGTACGTCTGCACGACGACCCCTGTGATCACCGCAGAGGTCACGACGGCGGGCACGAGGCCGAATGCCATGAAACGGCGTCGACGCTTCGCGAGAATTTCCCGTGCCGCGCGTTCCGCGCGCCTGCGCTCATGTGCAATCAGCTTTCCATTTCGATTTGCCCGGCTCATGTTCCCCTCGTTCGCTGGTTGGTTTCTGAACGTTGAACCCGAATTATTCGGTGCGAGTTCTGCCCACGGACGGGACGGAATACCTCTCCGCCCTTCCGCGTCTACCGGAAGAATTACTCCGGGCCGCCGTCTCGCAGTGGCCCTCAGCCGCCGGGTCGGTCCTGACCGGGAGTGACGCGCGGCGCTGAACCGGGCGGGGGTGTTCCGTCGCGTGACAACGGCCGGGGCGACTGGTCGTCAGTCGTCGGAATCGTGTGATGACTCCCTGGTGTCGGAAGCCGCCGCCGTGCGCCCGGACGCTTCGGCCGTCCTCGCCCTGCTGGGCGAGGCGGACGCCGAGGCGGAGGAGGCTGCCGAGGCGGAGGGGGCCGCCGAGGCGGAGGGGGCCGCGTGCGCCGAGCCCGAGGCGGTGGCGGCCGGGCCCGTCGAGGCGGGCGGGTGCGACGGGGTGCTCACCGGCGGGTGGAAGCCAGGGTCCTTCAGCGCGAGGTCCTCGACCGTCTTCCACAGCTTGGTGGCGGCTCCGTCACCGTCGATTTCGATCCGGTCGCCGTTGAGCACGGCCACCGGTGCGTCCGTGTGGAACTGTTTCGCGAACGTGCCGCTCTCGCGGCTCACCCAGCCCGCGTGCGTGCCGTCGTCGACGCACCGGTCGAATGCCGCGGACCGCAGCTCGCTCACCCGGTCGGCGAGCGAGCGCAGGTCCTGCTTCGCGTCCGGGTCCTGCTTGCCGGCCGCGACGAGCACCTCGCGGAAGGCGGCGAACTTTCCCGCGTCCTGGGCGCACGCCGCCGCGTTGGCGGCCTGGGCCGAGGTCTTGCGGCCGTCGGTCGTCACCGGGTGGTATTGGATGACCAGGCGATTCTCGGCGACCAGCTGGCGGAGTGTCGGGTCGAACCGCTCGGCGAACTTCCGGCAGGCGGCGCAGTCGTAGTCCTCGTAGACCACCAGCGTGGCGGGTGCCTGCTGGTAGCCGACCGGGATCGAGTCTCCGCTGGACCCGGACGGGGGTTCGGCGTGGTCGGGTCCGAACCCCGAGCGGAACAGGAATCCGCCGCCGACGACCACGGCCGCCACGGTGACGGCCAGCAGGACGCGTCTGCGGGTCCGGTGCGCCGACCCGGTCCGGACGGATTGCCGCCGATCGGACGGCGCGGGGGAGTCGTCTGTCGGATTGGGGACATCCTCGTCGTCCCAGAAGGCCATGGGATTCGTTCCAATCGGTTCGACACTCGACGGCCGGATGTCGAGTGATTGCCTTGTTTCCCCCGTTTATAGACATGAGCAGAGCGATGAGCTGCTCACCGTACCGATCGTCAATCAGCAATTATGCGAACGCAGCAACGCCACGACAGGGCGGTGGCCCGGGAACGGGTGCTCCCGGGCCACCGGTCGGGGCCGATCAGACCCCGGTCAGGCTGCGATCACTCGCTCCTCACTCCCTTCCGGTTCCGCCGAACCCTGACGACAACGACCAGCAGGGCGCCGAGGCCCGCCAGGAGCGCGCTCGTGAGGGTGAAGGGCACCACAGCGGCGCCGGTGTGCGGCAGGACCCCGCCGTTCGGGCCGGAGACGTTGCCGCCACCCGGCTGCGGGTAGCCGGCCGGCTCCGGTCCGTGGCCGATCTCCATCCCGTCGCCGTGACCGCCGTGGCCGTGGCCGTCACCCGGCTCGGGCTTGTGCTCGTTGCACTTGTCCCTGTCGCAGGGCGGGGCGCAGCGTGCGATCGCGGAGGACGGGGGAGTGGTGATCGGCGGGGTACCCGGCGCGGCGTTCGGCGGCAGGAAGGAGGCCGTCACGGTGTTGGTCGTGTCCTCCGTGATGACGCTGGAGCAGAAGAACATCTTCGCCTGCCCGGAGGCCAGACTGAACGTCCCCGCAGCGACGACGCAGGAGGCCTCCTGCTGGTCGTTCAGTGTGATGCCGCTGATGTCGACTGTGCCGGTGTTGGTGACGGTGATCCGCCAGTACGCCTTGCACTTGTCGCGGTCACAGTCCTCCTTGCCGTCGTTCTTGTGGAGAGTCGTCTCCTTGCCCCACGGACCGGACCCGCCCTCGGCGCAGTTGCCGGGGACGTCGGACTGGCAGACCTCCTTGTTGATGGTCAGCGAGGGAACGTTCGCCGTGGCCTCGGAGGGCGGGGTCGTGATGGGCGTCCCACCGGGACCGGGGAACGTGGCCGCGACGGTGTTCGTCGTCGACTCCGTCAGGTGGGAGCTGGAGCAGAAGATCTGCTTGTTCGCTCCTGCTGCGAGGTTGAAGGTGCCGGCGGCTGTGGCGCATGCCGGGGTGACGGTGTCGGTCAGGGTGATGCCGTTGATGTCGACGCCGTCGGTGTTGGTGACGGT
>NZ_JBHXTQ010000076.1:22193-44014 GCF_042677305.1 Kitasatospora sp. NPDC127121
TGGCGCATGCCGGGGTGACGGTGTCGGTCAGGGTGATGCCGTTGATGTCGACGCCGTCGGTGTTGGTGACGGTGATGCGCCAGTAGGCGGTGCCGCCGGGGGCGACGGTGGTGATGCTGGCCCAGGGGCCGTTGCCGCCGGGCCCGCAGTCGGCGGCGGTTGTCGAGGTGCAGACCTCCTTGACGATCGCGAGGGAGGGAACGTTGGCTGTTGCTTCCGACGGCGGTGTGGTGATGGGGGTGCCGCCGGGGCCGGGGAAGGTCGCCGTGACGACGTTGGTGGTCGAGGTGGTGACGTTGGGGAGGTTGCAGAAGATCTGCTTGTTCGCTCCCGGCGTCAGGTTGAAGGTGCCGGCGGCTGTGGCGCATGCCGGGGTGACGGTGTCGGTCAGGGTGATGCCGTTGATGTCGACGCCGTCGGTGTTGGTGACGGTGATGCGCCAGTAGGCGGTGCCGCCGGGCGGGAGGGTGGTGACGCCGGCCCAGGGGCCGCTACCGCCGGATCCGCAGTCGGCGGCGGTTGTCGAGGTGCAGACCTCCTTGACGATCGCGAGGGAGGGAACGTTGGCTGTTGCTTCCGACGGCGGTGTGGTGATCGGAGGTGTGCCGCCCGGCCCCGGGAAGGTCGCCGTCACCACGTTGGTGGTCGAGGTGGTGACGTTGGGGAGGTTGCAGAAGATCTGCTTGCTGGTTCCTGCCGTCAGGTTGAAGGTGCCGGCCGCCGTAACGCAACCCGGGGTGACGGTGTCGGTCAAGGTGATGCCGTTGATGTCGACGCCGTCGGTGTTGGTGACGGTGATGCGCCAGTAGGCGGTGCCGCCCGGTGTGACGGTGGTGATGCCGGCCCAGGGGCCGCTGCCGCCGGGCCCGCAGTCGGCGGCGGTTGTCGAGGTGCAGACCTCCTTGACGATCGCGAGGGAGGGAACGTTGGCTGTTGCTTCGGACGGCGGGGTGGTGATGGGGGTGCCGCCGGGGCCGGGGAAGGTCGCGGTGACGACGTTGGTGGTGGACTGGGTGACGTTGGGGAGGTTGCAGTAGATCTGCTTGTTCGCTCCTGCTGCGAGGTTGAAGGTGCCGGCGGCTGTGGCGCATGCCGGGGTGACGGCGTCGTTGAGGGTGATGCCGTTGATGTCGACGCCGTCGGTGTTGGTGACGGTGATGCGCCAGTAGGCGGTGCCGCCGGGCGGGAGGGTGGTGACGCCGGCCCAGGGGCCGCTGCCGCCGGGCCCACAGTTCGCGGCTGTGGTGGAGGCACAGACCTCCTTGACGATCGTCAGGGAAGGAACGTCAACTGCTGCCTCGGAGGGCGGGGTGGTGATGGGGGTCCCGCCAGGGCCGGGGAAGGTGGCCGTCACGACGTTGGTGGTCGAGGTGGTGACGTTGGGGAGGTTGCAGAAGATCTGTTTGTCTGCTCCCGGCGCCAGGTTGAACGTGCCGGCCGCCGTCACGCAGCCCGCGGTGACGGGGTCGGCCAGGGTGATGCCGTTGACCGGGACCGCACCGGTGTTGGTGACGGTGATCCGCCAGTACGCGGTGCCGCCCGGTGCGACGGTGGTGATGCTGGCCCAGGGGCCGCTACCGCCGGATCCGCAGTCGGCGGCGGTTGCCGAGGTGCAGACCTCCTTGACGATCGCCAGCGACGGAACGTCAGCCGTTGCTTCCGACGGTGGTGTGGTGATGGGATGGCCGCCGGGGCCGGGGAAGGTGGCTGTCACCACGTTGGTGGTCGAGGTGGTGACGTTGGCGAGGTCGCAGAAGACCTGCTTGTTCGCCCCCGGCGCCAGGTTGAACGTTCCGGCGGCCGTCACGCACGCCGGGGTCACGGCATCGGTCAGGGTGATGCCCGTGATGGGGACCGTCCCGGTGTTGGTGACGGTGATCCGCCAGTACGCGGTGGCACCGGACGGGATGATGGTCGTCTTGGCCCAGGGGCCGCTACCACCGCTGGCGCAGTCGGCCGCAGTGGTCGAGGTGCAGACCTCTTTGAGGATCGTCAGTGACGGAGCGTCGACGGTGGCCTCGGCGGGCGGGGTGGTGATGGGCGTGCCGCCGGGGCCGGGGAAGGTCGCGGTGACGACGTTGGCGGTGGCCTGGGTGACGTTGGCGAGGTTGCAGAAGATCTGCTTGTTCGCTCCTGCCGCCAGGTTGAAGGTGCCGGCGGCCGTGGCACACGCCGGGGTGACGGGGTCGGTCAGGGTGATGCCGGTGATGTCGCTGGGGCCGTCGTTGGTGACGGTGATGCGCCAGTAGGCGGTGCCACCGGACGGAACCGTGGTGCCGCCGGCCCAGGGGCCGCTGCCGCCGGGCCCGCAGTCGGCGGCGACTGCCGAGGTGCACACTTCCTTGACGATCGCCAGCGAGGGAACGTTGGCGGTTGCTTCGGAGGGCGGTGTGGTGATCGGAGGTGTGCCGCCGGGTCCGGGGAAGGTGGCCGTGACGACGTTGGTGGTGGGCTTCGTGACGTTGGCGAGGTTGCAGAAGATCTGCTTGTTCGCTCCTGCCGCCAGATCGAACGTGCCGGCGGCCGTTGCGCATGCCGGGGTGACGGCGTCGTTGAGCGTGATGCCGGAGATGTTCACCGCACCGGTGTTGGTGACGATGATGCGCCAGTAGGCGGTGCCGCCGGGGGCGACGGTGGTGACGCCGGCCCAGGGGCCGTTGCCGCCGGATCCGCAGTCGGCGGCGGTTGTCGAGGTGCAGACCTCCTTGACGATCGCCAGCGACGGAACGTCGACTGTGGCCTCGGCGGGCGGTGTGGTGATGGGGGTGCCGCCGGGTCCGGGGAAGCTCGCCGTGACGACGTTCGTCGTCGAGGTGGTGATGCCGGGGAGGTTGCAGAAGACCTGGGTGCTCGCCCCTGCCGGGAGGTTGAACGTTCCGGCGACCGTGGCGCACGCCGGGGTGACGGCATCCGTCAGGGTGATGCCGGAGATGTCGACGCCGTCGGTGTTGGTGACGGTGATCCGCCAGTACGCGGTGGCGCCGGGCGGAACGGTGGTGACGCCGGCCCAGGGGCCGTTACCACCCTCGATGCAGTTGGCGACCGTTGCCGAGGTGCAGACCTCCTTGACGATGGCCAGCGACGGAACGTTGGCGGTCGCTTCCGACGGCGGTGTGGTGATGGGGGTGCCGCCGGGTCCGGGGAAGGTCGCCGTGACGACGTTCGTCGTCGGGGCGGTGACGTTGGGGAGGTTGCAGAAGACCTGTCTGTTGGCTCCCGCCGCCAGGTTGAACGTTCCTGCCGCTGTGGCGCACGCCGGGGTCACGGCATCCGTCAGGGTGATGTCGTTGACCGGGACCGCACCGGTGTTGGTGACGGTGATGCGCCAGTAGGCGGTGCCGCCGGGCGGGAGGGTGGTGATGCCGGCCCAGGGGCCGCTGCCGCCGGGCCCGCAGTCACCCGCGGTTGCCGAGGTGCAGACCTCTTTGACGATGGCCAGCGACGGCACGTTGGCGGTCGCTTCCGACGGCGGTGTGGTGATGGGGGTGCCGCCGGGCCCCGGGAAGGTCGCCGTGACGACGTTCGTCGTCGGGGCGGTGACGTCGGGGAGGTTGCAGAAGACCTGTCTGTTGGCCCCCGCCGCCAGGTTGAACGTTCCTGCCGCTGTGGCGCACGCGGGGGTGACGGCATCCGTCAGGGTGATGCCCGTGACGGGGACCGTCCCGGGGTTGGTGACGGTGATGCGCCAGTAGGCCGTACCGCCCGGTGCGACCGTGGTGAGACTCGCCCAGGGGCCGCTGCCGCCGGGCCCGCAGTCACCCGGGTTCGCCGAGGTGCAGACCTCCTTGAGCACGGTCAGCTCAGGCTTGCAGGACGGCCCGGGAGTCACCTGGAGGGTGACGGTGTTGGACGTGACCGGGGCCATGCCGTTGGTGGTCGCTGTGGCCTGGTCGCTCACCGAGGTGACGGTGCAGTCCTCGCTGACCTTGGTCTGGTAGCAGACCTGCGGCGGGTCGCCGACGAACGTCACCTGCATCTTCGGCTGGTTGTCCGGAGTGAACGACGCCCCGCTGATCAGGGTGAGGTTGGCGACGACCTGGATCGGTGAGGCGCTGATCGGGACGGACGAGATGTCGGCTTTCATGGTGGTGGTGTCGAAGGGGAACGTGCCCAGGGCCGCGCCGTTCGAGTCCTTCACGGTCACCGACGACTGCGCGAAGTTGACCGTCGTGGGATCGATGTCGACGAGGCTCACCGTGCCGTACGACGTCACGTGCCCCGTCTTGCCGTCGCAGTAGTACGCGCTCGGGTCGAGGCTGCCCTGCGCCTTGGTCTTGAGGCACGGGGAGGCGCCGGTGGTCGGGTCCATCGAGAACAGGAACCCGACGTCGCCGAGGCTGTACTTGCACTGGCCGTCGTAGGCGAACCCGTAGGGGCTGGTGTAGCCGCCGTCGACGTTGGGCGGGCCGTTGACGACGCCCGCGTTGCCGAACGAGCCGCACGGCGACTGAGTGGTCCAGTCGTAGCAGTACTCGGTGCTGTTCAGGGTCGGCGTGTTGCCCAGGTAGATCCAGTACGGGAACTCGGTGTCCAGGTGCCCGTTGGGGGCGGTGATGGTCAGCGGGATCTGGAAGTTGCTCTCGCCCGAGGCCACGTTGGTGCTGACCAGCGTCTGTAGGCCCGGTGCCGCGGCGATCGGGTTGCCGACGAAGTCGAAGCAGACCACGGTGCCCACCGGCGGGTTGGTCTCCGCGAGCACGCCGCCGACCACCGAGCAGACGCCGATGGCGGTGCCTGCGGAGTCGTACGTGGCGAAGACGTTGTCCGCGCGAGCGGCGCCGCCGGCCGTCGGAGTGACCAGGACCTTGGGCGTGGTCCAGCCGGTGCAGGCCGCGTTCGTCGTCGGGTCGAAGCAGGACATCACCGTGGGATTGGGCACCGGTTCGTTGTCGCTGACGTAGATCTTGCCGTTGATGACCGTCATCGTGCCCGAGTAGTCCCCGGTGAAGCCGCCCTGGCCCTCGTTGGGGGGCAGGCCGATGGAGAAGGTCCCGCAGGACGCGTTGGCGGTGGGGTCGTAGCAGAGGATCTCACCGGTGCCGGACACGGCGTAGACCAGACCGTTCGGCGCTTCCACCACGCCGCCGACGACACTGCCGGAGCCGGTTTGCAGAGGCACGAAGCCGCAGCTCTTCTGCGCCTGGAGGTCGATGCAGCCGACGCCGATCTCGGCGAAGGTCACCCGGCTGACGGCCGCGTAGTACAGCTTGGACCCGGACTGTACGTAGGTGGGTGTGCGGGTGCTGCCGAGGTCCCCACTCGTCCCGCCGACGGCCGCGGAGTTGAGCGGCTGGGGCCAGGACGCCGGTGTGCCGTCCGGCAGGGGACAAGGACCGTTCGTCAGCAGGTCCGTGCAGACCACGGCAGCCTGGCTGGACGCGCCGTGGTGGTAGATGTTCCACACCTCGGGCGTGGGCATGCCGTTGATGGTGGCGGTATAGAGGATCGGGGTGAAGCCGTCGCCGCCGGTGGCGGTGTTGATGGGGGTGAACGGCGGTGGGATCTGCACCACCTGACCGGTCGCCGGGGACGCGAACACCGGGTTGGTCGCCCGGATCGCGTTGGTGGCCGCCCCCTGGTCCGTCGACGTGAACGAGGTGCCGGCGTCGGTGGACCACTGCCTGCTGAAGCCCGGAGGCACCTTCAGCGAGTTCGGCACGTAGGACTGGGTCTGCGGGGTGCTGCCCGGGCCGCCCTGGATCACGTCGGTGATCACGGTGTTGGCGGGGGCGCCGTCCGGGTTGGTGGCCGAGACCACCCACTGGACGGTGTCGCCCTGGGTGGTGGTGGTGCTGCTGCCGGTCGCCAGGTCGGTCCCGGTCTTCTCCAACGTCACCGGCTGCTGCCGGCCCGCCGGCTTCCCGGTGGAGGGGGCACGCGGGGTGGCCGGGGCGGCGTGTGCCGGCAGTGTGAGCGAGGTGACGGTCGCGGCGACCGCCACCAGCACGGCGAGCGCGGCGCGGAAGGCCCGCAGAGCCTCGGCGGCGGAGCCTTCGCGTGGTGGCAGGAGCGCGACGGCGGTCCTGCGGGCCAGTCGCCCGATGCTCGCGACGATGCCGAGCAGTCCGGCCACTGCCGCGCGTGCCTCGGGTCCGTACGGGGACCGGGCGCGCAGCGCCCCGCCCTGCCGTCGTACGCCGGATGGGGTTGCACGGCGGCGGTCCCGGGCCGTGCGTGTGGTCGCACAGCGCCTCATGACGATTCCTTTCGATCCTGCGCCGGGGCCGCGTCGGCGCCCGGAGAAGCGGAACGGGGGTTGCGGACGGTGTGGCGGCGCGTTGAGGGAGCAACAGAAGGGGGCCGGCCGAGTTGCCGGTACACGGGTCTGGGAGATGCGGTGGAGTCGGACCTACGGTCCGTCCGGTGGCGCCCGCCCGCGCCGGGGGCGCCGCACCGTCCGGACCGGTCCGGGGGAGAGCCGGCGGAGCGTCAGCCGCGATCGGCGGCGGCCCCGGTCGGGCAGCACCGTTCGGCACACCGGGTCGTGCGCATCGTCGGACGCATCGTCGGGCGGATCAGTGGCCGCGTCTGTTGCCGGTGTCTGGTGAATCGGTGCTCCCAGGGCCTGTCGGACGAACGGCCGGCGTCGGCGAGTACTGGACGCACGGGGCCGCCGCGCAGCAGGGCAGGACAAGCCGGGCTGTTCTGCAGTCAGTTTTTCTTAAAAAATGTGATAAACGAGGTGATACGGACAAATTGGCGAAGGTTCACCCGGCTGGCCACACCGCAGACCGCCGCCC
This sequence comes from Kitasatospora sp. NPDC127121, assembly GCF_042677305.1. Classification (NCBI taxonomy): domain Bacteria; kingdom Bacillati; phylum Actinomycetota; class Actinomycetes; order Kitasatosporales; family Streptomycetaceae; genus Kitasatospora; species Kitasatospora sp. NPDC127121. The sequence goes on from NZ_JBHXTQ010000076.1 coordinate 28,934, forward strand.
GTGGCACATCCGGTTCCCGGGACCCGGCGCCCGGCCCGGCGGCAGGGGTGGAGGGGCGGGGCTGCGATCAGAACGCGGGCGCACCAAAGTGCCGCGCTGCGCCCCGCCGTGCCGCCCGCGCGGCCTGCCGGTTCTGTTCGGCGTCGACGAGCACCGTCCGGCAGATCGAGAGCCGTCCGGTGGTGCAGGCTGGGAGGACACGTTCTTCCAGGGAAAAACATGTCCTCCCAGCTCGCGCGGCGCCCTGGCGCAGTGGCCGGTGTGAGCACGAACAACGACAAGCGCCGGGAGTTCGCCACGTTCCTGCGTGCCCGGCGCGCCGAGGTCTCGCCCCGACAGGTCGGACTTCCCGCGTACGAACGGTCCCGCAAGGTGGCCGGGCTGCGCCGGGAGGAGGTGGCCGGGCGGGCCGGGATCAGCGTGGACTACTACACCCGCCTCGAACAGGGCCGGCTGCCCGCACCGTCCGGCAGTGTCCTGGACGCGCTGGCCCGCGCCCTGCTGCTGGACGACGACCAGCGTGACTACCTGCGCCAGCTGGCCGACCTGGCCCCGGCCCGCCGACAGCGGCGTTCACGGCACCAGGTCGTGCCCGCTGCGGTGCTGGCCGTACTGGCCGATCTGCGGACCACGCCCGCCGTGGTCCTGGGCCGGTTCATGGACATCCTGGCCTGGAACGACCTCGCGGCCGAGCTGCTGCTCGACTTCGCCGCGGTCCCCGAGGAGCACCGCAACTACCTGTGGCTGACGTTCCTCGACCCGCGGACGCGCGAGCGCCTGCCGGACTGGGACCTGTCGGCGGGCGAGTGCGTCGCCTACCTGCGGATGGACGCCGGCCGCTACCCCAGCGACCCCAGGCTCGCCGAACTGGTCGCCGAGCTGAGCGCCGAGGACTCCGACTTCCAGCACTGGTGGACCACCTACCGGGTCTCCGGCAGGAGCTTCGGGAGCAAGCGCATCCTGCACCCGGTCGTCGGCGAGGTCCGGCTGGACTGGCAGGTCCTCACCGTCGCCCAGGAACGCGACCAGTTCCTCGCGGTCATGCCCGCCGCCGACGAGGAGAGCAGACAACGGCTCACAGCCCTGAGCACACCGTAGGAACGCGCACGGCGCGACCGTGCGCTTCCCACCCACCCGGAAAGGAGGTGAAGGCGCGAGGAGCCCCGGATCACGAGGGGCCCGACGCCTTCACAGCACGCCATGACGACCACACTCATCACCGGAGCCACCCGCGGGATCGGCCTGGAGGCCGCCCGCCGACTGGCCGGGGCCGGACACACCGTCTACCTCGGGGCGCGCGACCTGGGGCGCGGCCGGGAGACGGCCGAGCGGATCGGTGCCCGCGCGGTACAGCTCGACGTCACCAGTGAGGAGTCCGTCCAGGCCGCCGCGCGGCTGATCCGCGAGGAGGCCGGCGGGCTCGACGTCCTGGTCAACAACGCCGGGATCTCGGGCAGGTGGAACCCGCCTGCGGAGATCACCGCCGCCGACCTGGAGAGCGTCTACGCCACCAACGTCTTCGGCCTCGTCCGCGTCACCCACGCCTTCCGGCCGCCAAGGCCGACTACCGACAGGGAACGACGCGCATGAGCAACCTCGCACTCGTCACCGGCGCCACCTCCGGGATCGGCAGGGCATTCGCCGAGCGGCTGGCCGGCGACGGCTACGACCTGGTGCTGGTCGGCCGGCGCCGGGAGCGGCTGGAGGAGTTCGCCGCCGCCCACACCGGGGTCGAGGTGCGATCCGTGGCCGCCGACCTGTCCACCGGCGAGGGCATCGACACCGTCGCGCGGATCTGCGCGGCCGAACCGCTGACGCTGCTGGTCAACAACGCGGGCGTCGCCCACTACATGCCGCTCGCCGACCTGCCCGCGGACCTGGCCCGCGAACTGGTCGACGTCAAGGTCCTCGCCCCCATCCTGCTCACCCGTGCCGCCGTCGCGGGCATGCAGGAGCGCGGCCGGGGCGCGATCATCAACGTGGCCGGCATGATCGCCTTCAGCGGTCCCGCCCCGCACTCCCAGCTGCCCCGCCGCGCCGTCTACGCCGGCGCCCTGGCCCACCTGGTCGCGATGAGCCAGACGCTGTCGGCCGAGCTCGAAGGCACCGGTGTCCAGGTCGAGGTCGTCTGTCCGGGGGTGGTGGCCACCGAGTTCCACGAGCGCCAGGGCCTCGATCTGAGCGCCGTACCCAGGATGAGTGCCGAGGACGTCGTCACCGCGGCCCTGCGCGGCCTGCAACTCGGCGAAGTCGTCTGCGCGCCCGGTGTCGAGGACGCGAGCCTCCTCGACGCCGTCTTCCGGGCCGAGCTGGCGGCGTTCGGCGCGCAGAGCCCCGAACTCGCCACCCGCTACCGGGCCGGCTGACCCGTACTCGCCCCTCGGTGGCCGGGTGTCGGCTACCGAGGGGCGGCCCTTCCAGGTGGAGCGGGTGTCAGCTGGTCCGCGGCGGGTCGACCCGGGCCACCAGCCGGCTCGGGCCGTTGCCGGAGGCGGTCGCCCGGTCGGCGGGGTGGTCGGTGGTGCGGTCGCCGGGGTGGGTGACGGGGTGGTCGGCGGGGTGCAGGGTGACGTTTTCCGGGTAGAGCCGGCCGAGCAGGGCCAGGACGACGAGGTCGCCCTGGCCGGTGGCGTCCAGGACGGCGTCGCCCGCCTCCGTCCACACCAGCCCCGGTGCGCGTAGGGCCGTCCACACGTCCGCGGCGGCGGGCGGGTTGGTGGCCGGTGCGTCGGCGGGCAGCGCTTCGGCGCCCGTGGCGCTGTCCGGCCGGTGGGCGAAGCGGTGGCCGCGCAGGGCCTGGCCGAGGTCGACGTGGGCGGTGGCGCCGTCGTGGGTGAGCTCGATGGCGGCGGTGCGGGCCCCGTCGGCGACCGGCCCGGCGACGATGCGGCCGGTGATGCGGCCGGTGAGCGGCCCCGGTGTGGTGGTGGCGGGCGGCAGGTGTTCGACGAGGGTGCGCGGCGCGGCGTAGTAGTCCCGCAACTCGGCGACGTGCGTGACGGTTTCGTCGGCGGCCGGGTCGGGGCGCCAGGTCAGCAGGTACCGGGGGGCGGTCAGGGGCGGCTGGTCGAGGACGGCCGGCAGGGCGGTGCCGCCGCTCGACTCGAAGCCGTAGCCGGCCGGGCCGGAGGGGTTGGAGGTGCCGGACGTGTCGGAGGTGCCGGTGACGGCGTGGCGGGCGAAGGCCACGATGCTGGTGTGCCGGATCCGGCGGACCAGGAGTTCGGTGAGGAACGCGTCCCGGGCCGGTTCGATGTGCCGCAGCCCGGTCGGAGTGATCAGCAGCGGGACGTCCTGCCAGTTGGTGAAGGGCAGCAGGGCGTCGCGCAGCAGGACGACCTGGTGCAGCCACTCGTTGTAGAGCTGCATCGTGACCGGTCCGCCCCGGCGGCCGAGGAGCAGGTCGGTCGCGGGAGGGGTGAGCAGGTGGCCGTAGCAGTGGCTGCGGACGACCAGCGGGCCGGCGGGCAGCGCGATCCGGTCGGCGAGCAGCCGCTCCAGGGCCGCGGCGGCCCAGGAGGCGAGCTCGTGGCCGATCTCCTCGGCCTGCGCGCCCAGTTCGCGAGCGGCCGGGGCGCTGCCCGGGCCGACGGCCAGCGGCAGGGAGGTCTCCCGGGTCCCGAGGGCGAGGGTCGCGCGGATCTGGGTCTCCAGCACCTCGCCGTCGGCGGCGGTGAGGGCGTTGTCATCGATGACGCCCTGCAGCAGCGGCTCCGTGGCCGTGAAGAAGTCACGGGCGGTCAGGGCGGTGCCGGCCGCGGGGAAGGTGTTCCAGCGGCTGCCGCCGAGGGCGGGCGTACTCGGGGTGGGTGCGATGGGCACGGGTCCTCCGAAGTGTCGATGGAGCGTTTCGATGGAGCAGGGGGAGCGTTTCGGTGGAGCGGGCGATGGAGCAGAGGTGGAACGGAGGTGGAGCCCCCTTATCTGGATCGTGCGATACAGATTGCGGGCATGAAAAAATCAGTCGAGGGCGGCGAGCGCGATCTCCACGACGGGTTCGAGGGCTTCGGGGTCCGGTGTGATCTTCGAGGAGACCAGCAGCCCGTTGAGGAAGGTGACGAAGAAGGCGGCGAGGCTGTGCGGGTCGTGCCGTGCCGCGATCTCACCCCGTTCCGCCGCGACCCGCAGCACCTCCGCGAGCGCGTCCCGGCTGACGTCCTGCATGTCCCGTACGGTGCGCCGGATCGACGAGTCCCCCGGTAGGCGCTCGCAGGCGGCATTGACCGCAAGGCAGCCCCGACCGCCGTGCTCGGCGGCGATGCGGACCCGTTCCATCAACATCGTGCGGATCGCCGAGCGGACATCCGTCCCCTCCTCCAGGCTGCGCAGCGCATCCGCCGCGAGGGTGGCGCGGTAGTGGTCCAGCGCGGCCCGGTACAGGCCGGCCTTGTCGCCGAACGCCGCGTACAGGGACCCCTGCCCGATCCCCAGGTGCTGGGTCAGGTCGCGCACCGAGGTCGCCTCGTAGCCGCGCGTCCAGAACAGCTCCATGGCGCGGCTCACCGCCGCCTCGGTGTCGAACTCCCGGGTCCTTGCCATGGTTTCACCGTAGCCTATCTGGATCGAATGCTCCAGATAGAGTCGGCCGCGCTCCTCCCGACGTGAGGCCTCCGTGGAACCGGCGGATGCCCCGTGCGGCAGGTGGCGACAGCGCGACGGGCGGTCCGTCGGTGTGCCGTGGACCGCGGCGTACCGACGAACCGCCCGGGGCCTCAGCCGAACCAGCGGGCGAGGGCCGTGTCGAGCGGGGTGCCGTCGGTGTCGGTCCAGGCGAGGTAGCCGTCGGGGCGGACCAGGAGGGCGCCGGCGCCGTCCACGTCCTCGTCGGTCTTCGCGAGGACGTGCTCGACCCGGTCGGACCGGTCGCCGACCGACCGCCGCCTGCCGTCGAGGGAGAGCAGCAGGCCCCGGCCGGAGCGCATCAGCCGGCTCGCCCGGGTCGGGCCGTCCTCGGTGGTCAGGTCCAGATCGATCAGCCGGGGGCCGACGCCGGGGTACCGGAGGTCCAGGCCGGACATCATGCCCGAGACGTACCGGTTGGTGTCGGGCAGGCCCAGCAGCTCGGTCACGAGCTCGCGGACCGTGCCGAGCTCCTCGTCCCGGCCGGGATTCATGATCACGGCCTGGGCCCGGGTGTGGCGCAGCACGCGCGCGGCGACGGGGTGCCGCTCCTCGTGGTAGCTGTCGAGCAGACCGTCGGGCGCCCAGCCGCGGATCGTGCCGGCGAGCTTCCAGCCCAGGTTGACCGCGTCCTGGAGGCCCAGGTTCACGCCCTGGCCGCCGATCGGCATGTGGATGTGCGCCGCGTCCCCGGCGAAGAACACCCGGCCCTCGCGGTAGCGCTCGACCTGGCGCACGGCGTCGCCGAACCGGGAGGCGGCGCGCAGTTCGCCCAGTTCGGTGTCGGGGCCGTACACGGCGTGCAGCGCCTCGCGGACCTCGTCGGCCGAGACCGGCGTCTCGCGGTCCGGGCCCTGTCCGGAGAGCCTGCCGAACAGCATCCGGTACAGGTCCGGGCCGATGGGGTGCAGGATCGCGTGGAAGCCGCCGGCCACGCGGGTGTACTGGCTGAAGTGCTTGCGCTCGGTGGGGACCGTCTCGGACCGGGAGGCGAGGGTGAGGTCGGCCGCGACGGCGGACATCCGGCGCTCCCGACCGGGGAAGGGGACGCCCAGCAGCCGGCGGACCGTGCTGTGCCCGCCGTCGCACGCGACGAGGTAGCGGCCGCGGATCTCACCTCCGTCCCGGGCCTCACCGCCGCCGGGGGTGCCGTCCGCGTGCCACGTGATTGTGATCCCCTCCGGGTCCTGCGTGACCGCCGTCACCTCGTGGCCGCGGAGCACGGGTACGCCCTGCTCGCCGAGGAGCCGTTCGAGGTGGGCCTCCAGCCGGACCTGCGGAACGTTGACCGGGTGGGGGTACCGGGTGCGCCAGGGCCGGCAGTCCAGCTCGACCGGCAGGGTGGCGAAGTGCCCGCCGGTGGTCTCGGACGGCTCCTGCGCGAGCAGCGGCTCCAGCAGCCCGCGCAGGTCGAGTACTTCGGCGGTGCGCGGCTGGAGCCCGCCCGCCCGGGACTGGGTGCTGGGGGTGCGCTGCTTCTCGACGACGACGGCCGGTACCCCGGCCAGCGTCAGCTCGTAGGCCAGCATCAGCCCGGTCGGGCCCGCCCCCACCACGATGACCTCGGTTCGCACGATGACCTCCCGAAAGAAGAAACTGGGTGCAATTCTGCACTCAGTCTACCACGGGGTAGACTGAGTGCATGAATCAGCAGATGGGCCTGCGGGAACGCAAGAAGGAACGCACCCGGGAGACGATCGCGGCGACGGCGATCCGCCTCTTCCTCGACCGGGGCTTCGACCAGGTCTCGATCACCGAGATCGCGGAGGCGGCGGAGGTCTCCCGGCGGACCCTCTTCGCCTACTTCCCGACGAAGGAGGACCTCGTACTCCAGCGGTTCGCCGACCACGAGAGCGAAGCGGCCCGGACAGTGCGCGCCCGCCCGGCTGGCCGGCCGCCGCTGGAGGCGCTGCGCGCCGCCATGCTCGACGCCCTGGCACACCGCGACCCCAACACCGGCCTGTGCGACGACCCCGAGGTCATGGCCTTCCTCCGCATGATCGTCGGTACCGAGAGCCTGGCGGCGCGGATGATCCGCTACACCGTGCGCGGAAGCGACGCACTGGCCGAGGCACTGCTGGAAGCGGGCGTCGACCCGCTCGACGCACGCCTGGTGGCCGCCCAGGTGATCGTGGTGCAGCGGGAACTGGCGGTCCTGAACCAGGAATGCCTGGCCGACGGCGCGTCCGCCGACGACCGCTACCCGGAGGCCGTCCGCGCCGCAGAGCGGGCCTTCGACCTGCTGCGCGACGGACTGGGGCAGCACGGGTAGCGCCCAGGTGCATCGGCCTCCCGGAGCACTCCGAACTGTCGGGGGTGGGCGTCATAATCGCCACTGCCGTGATCACCGGATCTGCTGGAGGCCCTCGTTGTCCTCGTCGTCGCCCTTGCCGTCCTCGTCGCCCTTGCCGTCCTCGTCGCCTTTGCCGTCCTTGCCGTCCTCGTTGTACGACTTCGCGACCTGGGAGCCCCTGCTGCGGCTCCTGCGGGCTGACCACGCGCAGGCGCTCGCCGCGCCGGGCGGCGAGGTAGCGGGGCTGATCGGCCGGCACGGGTGGAGCGTGCCGGTGAGGATGCGCTACCCGGAGGCCGGGCGCGCCATGCTGGTGTCGGACAACCAGGAGCAGCACGACGCGATCGAACGCGTCCGGGCCGCGCTCACCGAGGCCGGGACCGGCGATGTCGCCTTCGCCGTGGAGATACCGGCGAGCGGGAAGGCGGCGCTCCATCTGTTCGACCACGGCCCGGCCGTCGACCCGGGCATCGGCAACGCCCACCCCGGCGCGCTCACCCTGGTCGAGGGCGCGGTGCCCGAGCCGTGGCGGCGCCTGCCCGAGCCGGTGCCCGGGGCGGCGCCGGCCCCCTCCGTGGACCTGGAGCTGCTGGAGCGGACGCTGCGCGAGCGGATGCCCGACGAGACCGGCGCCACCGAGGAGGAGATCGCCGCCGCGGAGGCCCGCCTGGGTGTGGCACTGCCCGAGGAGATCAAGGTGCTCTACCGGGTGACCGCCGCGCGGTGGTGGGAGCACACGGAGAACGACGAGAACGACGAGGACGTCGAGGACGCTGAGGCGTGCTGGGAGGCGTCCGACCGCGTCGGCGACGCGCTCGGCTTCGAGCTGAGCTCCCTGAACGGGCTCGTCATCGCCGACCGCTCGCGCTCCTCGTTCCGTTGGGAGCACGCGGCGACGGAGGCGTGCGTCACCTCGCCCGACGCCGCCGTGCAGGACCTGGTCGGCTCGCCCGGGTGGATCGTCATCGGCGACACCGGCGGCGGGGACCTGGTGGTCGTCGACCTGACCCCCGGCCCTGGCGGCCACCTCGGGCAGCTCATCGTGCTCGACCACGAGCGGAGCGTCGGCGCCTGCCTGTTCGCCGAGTCCCTCACCGACCTGGTGCGGGACCCGGACCGGAGCTGGTACTCCGGTCCGAGCCCGGACCTGACGTCGGTGGTGGCGAGGCTCCACGGCGAAGTCCCCAACAGCGTCGAGGCGGCGGCCCACCCCGACCTGGAGGTCCTGACCCTCGGAGGGTGGCGCGGCGAACCGGTCAGTCTGACCCCTGTCATCGGGTTGCCCCGGCTCCGCACCCTCTACGCCGGCCCCGGGGCGCTCGCCGACCCCCGGGAGGTCACCCGGCTGACCGGACTGGAGTTCCTGGAGCTGACCCCGGAGGACTGGCGCTGCCTGCTCGACGCCGGCGCCGTCCCCCGCGGCCTGTCGGCCGCCGCCATCGAGGCCCCGAGCGACCACGACCTGCGCCCGATCATGGCCCTCGCGAACGAACTCCTCACCCTGTGGGAGCGCCCCCTGATCACGGAGACCGTCATCGAAGGCGACCTCGGCCCCCTGCCGTAGCCCTGTCGCGGATCTCGTGTGCCCGGGAGAGTGAGGCGGCCCTGCTGGGGTGCCGCTGTCACTTTCGCGGGGGCGGTGGGGAGTCGGGCTTCTCGCGGTAGAGGTCGATGGCGAGGGCGACTGCGGCGTGGGTCGCGGGGTGGGGGTCCTGGCGGCGCCAGATGAGGTGGACGGGGACGGGGGCGGCGTTGCGCAGGGGGCGGTAGACGATGCCGTCGCGGCGGTACTGGGCGGCGGTGGCCTGGGGGGTGACGCCGACGCAGCGGCTGGTGGCGATGGCGGCGAGCCAGTCGTCGATGTCGTGGGTGTAGATGACGGCGGGCCGCTGGTCCTCGGGCCACAGGTTCAGGGCGGTGGTGCCGGTTCGGCGGTCGATGGCGAGGGTGCGGGAGGGGATCTCGTCGAGGCGGATGCTGCGCCGGCGGGCCCACGGGTCGTCGGAGGCGAGCGCGACGATGCGGTGTTCGTGGCCGACCAGGGCGTGCGACCAGGGCTTCAGGTCGAGCGGGGCGCGGACGACGGCGAGGTCGCACATGCCTTCGGCCAGCCCGCCGGTGGGGGAGTTGTGGCGGACGAGGCGCAGCTCGACGTCGGGGTGGCGCTCGTGCCAGCGGCGCTGGAAGTCGGTGGTGTGGCGGCCGAAGGCGGACCAGGCGTGGCCGAGGTGGAGTCGGGCGTGGCCGGCGGTCGCTTCCGCGACCAGGTCGTCGGCGCCGGCGAGCAGGACGCGGGCGCGGGCGAGGACCCGTACGCCGGCCGGCGTGGGCGCGATCGTGCGGCTGGTGCGGTGCAGCAGCCGCACCCCGAGGAACTGTTCCAGGGCGTGCAGGTTGCGGGAGACGGCGGCCTGGGAGATGCCCAGCTGGGGGCCGGCGTCGGTGAAGCTGCCGGTGTCGATGATGGCGACCAGGCAGCGCAGGTGCTTCAGTTCCAGATCGGCGGGACTTTGTCGTCGCTCATCCATACGCCGAGCGTATCAATGGGTCGGTGAATGCATTTTGCGTATGGCTGCGCGGGCTCCACTGTGGAGGGCATGGTGCTGAAGAGTTCTCATGAGGGCGTCACCGCCCAGGGCGACGGGCGCCTGGCCGGGGTGGCGCTGATGCTGGGCTCCGGCCTGTCCAACCAGGCCGGAGCCTCGATGGCGGCGCTCGCCTTCCCGGTGATCGGTCCCGCGGGTGTGGTGGCCGTCCGCCAGTGGGTGGCCGCCGGGGTGCTGTGGGCGGTCGGCAGGCCGCGGCCGCGGTCGTTCACGGTGGCGCAGTGGCGTCCGGTCCTCGGGCTCGCGATGGTGTTCGCCGTGATGAACCTGTCCCTCTACACGGCGATCGACCGGATCGGGCTCGGGCTGGCCGTCACCCTGGAGTTCCTCGGCCCGCTCGCGGTGGCCCTGGCCGGCTCGCGCCGGCGCATCGACGCCCTGTGTGCGGTGGCCGCCGCGGCCGCGGTGGTCGTCCTGGCCCGGCCCTCGCCCTCCACCGACTACCCGGGCATCGCCCTGGCCCTGCTCGCGGCGGTGTGCTGGGCCGGCTACATCCTGCTCAACCGGGTCGTCGGCCGCCGCCTGCCCGGGCTGGAGGGCTCGGCCGCCGCCGCCGCGCTCTCGGGGGTGCTCTACCTTCCCGTCGGCATCGTGGTGCTGTGCCTTCGTCCCCCGACCGCCGCCGCCCTGGCCTGCGCGCTGGCCGCCGGCGTGCTGTCCTCGGCGGTGCCCTTCCTGGCCGATCTGCTGGCGTTGCGGCGGGTGCCCACGCAGTTCTTCGGCGTGTTCATGAGCGTCAACCCGGTCTTCGCCGCGCTGATCGGTCTCGTCGTGCTCGGCCAGCACCTCGGCGCGGCCTCCTGGCTCGCCATGCTGGTGATCGTCGGAGCGAACGCGGTCGCCGTCACCACCGCCCCCGCCAACCCCGAGTGATGAGCGGGGCCCCGAGAAAAAGTTTCGGGCCGATGTCGATTCGGCCGGGTCCGCTGCGACGTCATGATGTGCGGCGCTCCGCCGCACGGTGATGCGACGACGAGACCTGACGAGGGAACACGTGGACCAACTGCTCAGAGTCATGAACTTCAACGTCTCCAGTGACGGCGTCGGTGCCGGTGCCAGTGAGCACCAGAGCTTCGAGCGGCCGTTCGGCCACGACCATCCCGAGAAGCTGTTCGCCTGGGCCGGGGCCACGGCGAGCTGGCCCATGCGGACGGCTCCCGGGGGGAGCCGGGGCCTCGACGACTACTTCACGCGGGACTTCGCGCGCAACATCGGTGCCGAGATCATGGGCCGCAACAAGTTCGGGCCCCAGCGCGGGCCCTGGCAGGACGACGAGTGGCGCGGCTGGTGGGGTGACGAACCCCCGTTCCGGACTCCGGTGTTCGTCATGACCCACCACGAGCGTCCGTCGTTCACGCTCTCCGACACCACGTTCCACTTCGTCGACGGCGACCCGGCCACGGTCCTCGCACGGGCGCGGGAGGCCGCGGAGGGCAAGGACGTCCGGCTCGGTGGCGGGGTGAGCACCATCCGGCAGTTCCTCGCCGCCGACCTCGTCGACACCCTGCACGTGGCGGTGTCGCCGGTGGAGCTCGGCCCCGGGCTACGGCTCTGGGAGTCCCCCGACGAGCTGCTGGACCGGTTCCACCTGGAGGTGGTGCTCAGCCCGAGCGGGGTGACGCACCACCTGTTCTGGCGGAGGTGACGTGAGGGCCCGCCTCGGGCGGCCGACGCCCGGGTGACGGCCGCTCAGGGGCGGGCTCGGAGGCGGGCTCGGGAGTGGGCTCAGGAGTGCGCGGTCACGGTCGCGGTGAGGGGCGCGGGGCCGAGGGTGGCCGCCGCCATCGGGCGGGGGCGGCTGCCCGGAACCGGGTCCACTCGCCAGGCGGCCGTGACCGCCGCCGTCAGGAGGGTGAGCTCCGCCAGGGCGAAGTCGCCGCCGGGGCAGCCGTGCACACCGGCGGCGAAGGGCAGGTAGGCGCCGCGCGGGGGAGCGGGGTGCCGTTGCGGGTCCCAGCGGTCGGGGTCGAACGCGCCGGGGTTGCGGTACCAGCGGGGGTCCCGGTGCAGTCACGTGACCGCATGGGCGAGACACGTGACTGTCATACGCGAGGCCGGTGGACACATGTACGTGTTCCTGAGCGCCGAACGAGGAGAAGCCCGGGAGCGGGGGCATCACGTTCGCCGTCCACGCGGACCGCATCCACGACGAACTCCGCCCCCCTCGTCACCCGGTGTCGCGGGCGGCGGACCCCCGTTCCTCCAGGTTCCAGGTGATGACCCTGTGGGGGTGGACGCGGACGATGTCCCGGCTGAAGCGGTCGGGCGCCACCGGCGGCACGTCGACGGTCAGCACCTCGGCCCGGCCCCGGATCTCGACCCCGCGCCCCCACCCGCCCGCGACCGGGTCATCGGCCGGAGCCAAGTCGTCGACCAGGACGGAGACCTCGGGGCGGGCCTGCGCGTTGCGGTACTTCTGGCTGCGGGCCATGGCGGGCCCGCCGATGTCGATGGTCCCGTCGTCGTTGAGCCTGAAGCCCACCGGGCGGATCTGCGGACGGCCGTCGGGGCCGATGGTGGCAAGTCGGGCCAGTGGCTGGGCGAGCAGGTACTCGCGCTCCCTCTCGGTGAAGATCATGCGGACGACCCTAGGAGCTCAAGGGCGGTTGAGGTCAAGGCCGTTGAGTGCCCTCCTGCGCCGCGAGCGCGAGCGCGTGCCGGCCGGACTCGGCGAGGGTGTACAGCACGGACCGCTGCTGCTTGTGGCGCTGGATGCTCCCCTTGGCCACGAGCGACTCCAGGGTGTTGCGCACGACCTGCGGGGTGGGGGTGCGGTCCGGGTGCTTCACCAGCAGTTCGTCCCGCAGCTCCTTCGCCAGGCGCGGTTCGTCGTGACCGCTGAGCAGGGACAACAGGAGCTCTCCGAGCAGGGGTTGCCGCGACTTCCCCGCCGCGGCGGCCCGTGCCGGCTTGCCCGCCTGCACCGTCCGCGCCGTGTTCCCCGCCTTCGCGGGCTTCGCCGTCTTCGCCGTCTTCGCCGTCCGCGCCGAACGAGCCGAACGCGGCGAAGGTGTGCGGGCGGGGGCCGCAGCGGACGCCCGGCGTCGCTTCGCCCCGGTGAGCACGGGCTCGTCCTGTGCCTGCTGGGGCAGGGGCGAGGGTTCCGACAGGCCCTCGTACCGTTCGGCGAGCTGGAGGATGTCGGCCAGGAGGGCTTCCTCCTGCTTCAGCATCCTGACCTCCTCGGCCAGTTCCTGCTGACGCCGACGGTTCTCTTCCAGATCCGATGCGGCCTGATCGACGAGCCGCGTACGGAGCGTGCTGGCTGGTTGGCTGGTCACAACCGTTCACTCCTTAGTAATGGATGACGTTGCGCATGGTACTCACGCTGGAGCTTCCGTGTAGGAGGGTGCAGGCGGTGGACGGCATTCCCTGGGGTCGTGCAGTACCATTCCCGACGCCCGGGCGAGCAGCACGCCGACAGGGCGAGGCGGCGTCGTCAGGACATCGCACAATCGACAACCACCATCCGCAACCGCCGCGACGGGTGGATCACCCTGGCCTGGCTGCTGCGGCGGTCGCCGAACATCTTGCTGATCCGCGGCACCTCGTCGGTGGCACACCTGCGAGAGAACGTCGCAGGCTGCGGGCCGTGGAGTGCGCGGCGCGAGCGCCGGCAGGCGGGCGATAGGCCGTCGTCCCTGACCGCCGGTCGGGGGGAGGTGGGACTCTGGCCTTACGTCAGACCGTCGGTGTACGCCGCAAGTCTGATCATGAACCCATCCCTGCGCCGTACGGGGGACGAGTGCGCCTGAACGGAGACTGGAGGCGATCCGAGAACACCGATTCTGCACTGAGGACGGGCATGGCGCTGCGAGACGGACGAACGATCTCCCTGTTGACGGTCGGCGCGGTGACGACCGTGATCGCGGCGCTCACCCCGGTGACGGCGTTCGCGGCGGGCGGGGACCCGCTCCAGCAGTACGCGCAGCAGAAGCTTCGTTGGGAGCGCTGCGACGCGGGCGGGCCGGCGGGGTTCGAGTGCGCGAAGGTCAAGGTGCCTCTGGACTATGGCAACCCCGGGGGCCGGAGGATCGACCTCGCGATATCGCGGATCAAGGCGGGCAGCGCGAAGCAGCGGCACGGAGTGCTGCTGATGAATCCCGGTGGCCCGGGTTTCCCGGGGCTGGGCCTGCCCGTGGAGATGCAGCCGCTGCTGTCGGCGCAGGTGCGGGAGCGGTTCGACCTGGTCGGCTTCGACCCGCGCGGGGTCGGGCAGAGCTCGCCGGTCGGCTGCGGCCTGACGCCCGACGAGCAGGTCTACCAACACCCCTACGCAGAAGGGAAGTTCGGCGAGGACGTGGCCCGGGCCCGGACGGTGGCCGACAAGTGCCGGGCCAAGGCGGGGGACACGCTGGCGCACATCACCACCCGCAACACGGCCCGGGACATGGACGTCGTCCGGGCGGTGCTGGGGGAACAGAAGATCTCCTACTTCGGGTACTCGTACGGCACCTACCTGGGCGCCGTCTACACGCAGATGTTCCCCCGGCGCGCGGACCGGTTCGTGCTCGACAGCGCGCTCGATCCGGCGCTCGCGTGGCGGGGGATGTTCCGGGGGTGGTCGGCGGGGGCCGAACTCGCCTTCACCCGGTGGACGGAGTGGGCCGCCGCCCGCAACACCGCGTACGGGTTGGGCGCGACTGCGGCGGAGGTCCGGGAGGCGTACTGGGACCTGATCGCCCACGCCGACCGCACGCCCGTTCCGGTGGAGGGCGGGGCGCTCAGCGGCGACGCCATCCGGTCCAGGTACGCCGAGTTCGTCCGCGTCGAGGCCGTCACGCCCTGGATCGTCGCGCTCAAGGCCGCAGCCGCGGGCGGGCCGGCCGCTTCGGCCGCTTCGGCCGGGGCGACCGGCGTGGCCGACGTGGCCGGCGCGGCGGTGTCCGATGCCGCCCCGGTCCGGGCCGCCGACGAGGGCGCGGGCGCGCGGGCCGCCGACCCGGTCGCCCCGGTAGACCCGGTCGACCCGGAGAACAACCGGGCCGCCGTCGTGTGGGCCGTCTTCTGCGGCGACACCCGCGACTGGCCGCGCGACCCCGAGCAGTACCGCCGGGACGCGATCCGGGACAAGGCCCGCTACCCGCTGGCCGGCGACCTGGGCGCCAACATCCAGCCGTGCGCGTTCTGGAAGCGGGCGCCCGGCGAGCCGGCCACCGTGGTGAACAACGACGTCAACGCGCTGATCGTGCAGAACCAGTGGGACCCGCAGGCGACCTTGGCCATGGCACAGGGCATGCGGCGGGCGCTGCACGGCGCACGGATGATCACGGTGGCCGGCGGCGAGGGCCACGGTGTGGTGGTGGCCGGCCCGTCCTGCGCGAGCGCCGACGTCAACCGCTACCTGACCACCGGCCGGCTGCCCGCCAAGGACCTGACCTGCGGAAACTAGGGGCACCGTCGAAGCCCCCACCCCGCCGATCTGCGCGAGTTCCAAGTCATTCGGCGTGCTCATGGATCACTACGCGCGCGTCGTGCGGTCCTTCGACACCCCGCCCGTGATCATCGGCCACCCGGTCGGCGGGCTCGTCGCCCAGCACCTCCTGGGCACCGGCCCGTGCC
>NZ_JBHXTQ010000077.1:0-43911 GCF_042677305.1 Kitasatospora sp. NPDC127121
AAGTCGACGCTGACGTTGTCGAGGGCCACGACGCGGGTCTCCCCGTCCCCGTAGACCTTGTTGAGGCCGGTGGCGCGGGCGGCCGCCAGGCCGGTACGGACGGCGGTTGCGGGGGTCGTCACGGGGGTGCTCCTGAGGGCGGGAACGGACAATCGGGTTCCGTTCCATCCTCCCAATCCGTTCGAGCGCGATGCGTATGTCCCGAGGAGGGGCGACCCCCGCCGTCTCGGCGGCTCGGCGGGGGTCTTCTCATCCTCAGGTATGACACCGATCCCTGAGGACCATGGTCCCTGTGCTGCGGACGATGGTCCCCGTGCTACTCCACCGCGACGCCGAACGCGCCCGCCAGCCCGAGCAGACCGTTCGTCACCGAGCGGCCCGACGGGCTGAACTGCCAACCGCCGCCCGCACGCTGGAACGAACCCATGAGCATCGCGCTGTCCGGCACGCCGCCGGTGCCGGCCGCCCACTCCGCCGGACCGGCCGCGCCCGGACCGTACGTCGCCGCCAGGGCGACACCGTGCACGTAGCCGAGCGGCAGGGCCCGCGGCTCCTCCTCCTCGGTGGAGACGGCGACCACCACCTCGTCCACCGTGGCCGCCAGCCGCTCCAGGTCCAGGGTCAGCCGGACCGCCCGGGCCGGCTCGCCCGGCACCGAGTGGGTCGGGTGCAGCCGCACGGCGCCGTCCGGGTCCTGCGGGTTGTTGAAGAACACGAAGTGCTCGTCGCTCAGCACCCGCCCGGCGGCGCACAGGAACGCGGTGACGTCCAGCTCCACCGCGTCGCCGCCGGCCGTCCGGCTCTGCCAGCTGACCGTCAGGCTGCTGTGACGGTCCGTCGGCGCGGCCGCCGGTGCGGGCTTCTCCTGTTCCGCGGAGCCGCCGCCGAGCCGCCCCCGCAGCCCCTGCTCGGCCAGCAGCTCCACCAGCTCCGGCCCGCTGACCAGCGTCAGCGGCTTCCCCTCGATGTAGCTGTACGAGCCGCGGCCGAAGCCGGCGGTGGTCACCAGGATGCCCTTGTTGGCCCCGTGGTGCCGGACGGTCGACTCCAGGTCGCGCACGGCCGTCGGGGACACCGTCTTGCGGTAGCGCTTGGCCTGGATCACGATCTTGCCGCCGGTCACCGGGTCCAGGTCCTCGGCGACCACGTCCACCCCGACGTCGCCGCTGCGGGCCGTGGTCATCACCCGGAAGCCGCGCAGCCGGAACAGCTCGGCGATCAGCTCCTCGAACTCGATCGGGTCCATCTCGAACAGGTCCGGGTCGTCGTCGCCGCCGTGCCCGGCCAGGCTCCCGCCGACCGTCTCCGGCAGCCGGTCCGGCCGCACCTCGTCCAGCCGCTCCGGGCGCGCCGACAGCTTGCCGCCCAGGCCCTGGAAGCAGTCCACCGGCGCCACCCGGTCCAGCGCCAGCCCGGCGAACTCGGCCCGGGAGGCGGTCAGGGTGGCGAGGAAGCGCTCCGCCTCCCGGCCGGTCGCCGGGTCGATGCCGAGGACGAAGCCGTTCAGCACCACCGAGTCCAGCATCCCGTCCCGGTCCGCCCGGAACAGCTCCGCCGCCAGCCGCAGCGCCGACTGCGCCAGCACCTCCCGGTACAGCGCCTTGCGCTCCGTCGCCGGGCGGGCCACCTCCGCCTCGCGGTCGTCCGTCTTCACGTACCGGACCCGGCCGGCGGCCGGCACCACGTCCGGGCCGGGCAGCTCCCAGTTCACCACCAGCTGCCGGGTCGAGGCCTCCCAGGCCGCCACCAGGCGGTGCGGGAAGCCCTCCGGCCAGGCCGCCGAGGCGTACAGGCCGGCGGTGAAGTACTCCTGCACCGCCTCCGGCTCGCCCGCGCGCAGCCGCCGCAGCAACTCCTCGGTACGGGCGGCGCGGTCCTCGTCCTGGCGGCGGCACTGCGCCGCCCAGGCCAGGTACTCCTGGTGGTAGGCGGCCAGCCGGCGCTGCCGGTCGGCCTCCTGCGCCTGGGCGGCGTACCAGTCCTGCTCGAACCGGGCCCGGGCCTGCGCCAGGTACTGCTCGTACTGCCGCCGCACCCCCGGATTGCGCGCCTGCACCTGGTCCGGCGGCGGCACGTGGTACTTGGGGCCGCCCTGATCGGGCAGCTCCACCGGCCGGCCCAGCGGGCCCGGGTCGAACGGCGGCACCGGGCGCGGCGCCAGCAGCGCCTGCGGGCCGAACGCCGGAGCCGCCAGCCCGGCGGCCAGCAACCCGCGCAACTCCTCGACCCGGGCTTCCAGTTCGGCCGTCAGTCGGGCCGCCTCCGCCTCCCGGGACTGCTGGTAGGCCCGCTGTGCCTCCCGCTCGTTGCGGGCCGTCGCCCGCTGCTCATCTCGCTGCTCGCGCTCCAGCCGGCGCTGCTGCGCCGCCTCGGCACGCCAGCGGGCCTCCTCCCGGCGCTGCTGCTGTCGCTGCGCCTCCGCCCAGATCGCCAGCACTCCGTCGTTCCGCCGCCCCGCCACCGTCCACCCCTTCATTGCACGCCGGACCGGTCGCGCCGCACGCCTCCCGGCCGCGCCGCCAACCGCGCCCGCAACAATAGAACGTGAACACCCCACCGGGCCAAGCCCCGCGAGCAGCACGGCTGCACTGCACCGGTCAGTGCACCTGGGGCGCGTCCCCGGGTTGGGCGTGCCAGCGCCAGTCGGTGCGCAGCGGCCGGCCGGGCAGCGGGGCGCGGCCGGTGGCCCACAGGAGGGTCGGCCAGGGGGCGTCGGCGGCGGTGACGGGGACGTCGGGGAAGAGGCGGGCCAGGACGCGGCGGCAGAGGTCGGCCGGGGGGTCCCAGGGCAGGCCGAGGCCCTGGGCGACGTCGTGCAGGTGCACCAGCGTCTCGACCAGGCTCATCGCGACGAACCCGGCCGGGTCGGCGACACCCCACGGGTGGTAGGCGCGGACCTCGGGCGCGGCGGCGCGGGCGATCGCGACCATCAGCCCGCCGCTCGCCTCCAGCACCTCGACCAGCCCGTCGGGCCCGCTCGCGCGGTCGGCGCGGACGAAGTTGTTCGGCCCGCCGGGGAAGCGGCGCTCGGTGGCGAAGGGGACGTACCGCTCGCGCGGCGGGGCGGCCGGGCCGAGCTGGGCGGCGTAGGCGAGCAGGTCGTCGGCGAGGTGCTCGACGGTGGTCCAGCAGTCCCAGGTGACCGTCCCGGCGGGCCGGGACCAGTCGGCGTCCGCGGGCGCCGCGCGCAGGGTGGCGGCGGCGAGCCGGAGGACGAGCGCGAGGTCGTCGGCGGTGACGGGGGACTGGGCGGCGGGCTCGGGCGTCATGGTCGCGGAGGCTAGCAGGGGGCACTGTCAGGGGCCGCACTTGTCAGGGGCGGCGGGTACTCTGCACTGGTTCGAGAGGGAGGCATGCCCGTGACGATCGCACCGCAGCACCACCCGGACCGGCCCGCCGGCTGGGTCTCCACCGGGCTGAGCTGGCACGAGGGCCGCGCCCTGCTCGGCGCCGTGCGCGGCGGCCAGACGCACGAGCGGGCCGTCACGCCCGGCGCGGAGGTCGGCTGGCTGCTGGGCGGGCCGCGCCGCTGCACCGGCGCCTGGCTGGCCGGGGCGACGGAGCGCACCCCGTGCCCGCACCACGCGGTGATCGCGCCGGACGGCGCCGCCGTGCAGTGCCCGGCCTGCCAGAGCGTCGACCGGGGCCTGGCCCTCGCCCGGGACCAGATCCTCGACGACGGCCGGACGTACCTGCTCTACCTCGCCTGGTTCGGCGACGGCCTGCTGAAGATCGGCCTGACGGCCGAACAGCGCGGCGACAGCCGACTGCTCGAACAGGGCGCGCTGGCCTACGCGTTCACCGCCCGGGGCGGGCTGCCGGCCATCCGGCGCGCCGAACTCACCGTCGCCGCCTCCGGGTTGGCCCGCGAGCGGTTCAAGGCCAGGCTGAAGACCGAGCACTGGTGGGCGCACGGCGACGAGCCGTACCGCCGGGCCGTGCTGGCCGAGGCCCGGGCCCAGGCGCACCGCCTGCTGGCCGGCCACGCGCTGGAGCTGCTCGCCGAGCGCCCGGTGGTCGACCACGTGGCGCGGTTCGGGCTGTCCGACGGCGCACCGGAGGCGTACCGGCAGGTCGGCGGCCTGGCCGACGGGGCGGTGATCGCGGGCACCCTGCGGCCGCCGGTGGGCCGCCACCTGTTCCTGGACCAGGCCGACGGCTCGGGGCCGCTGCTGCTGGACACCCGGCTGCTCACCGGCTGGACGCTCGCGCCCGTCTCCGGCCGTCCGACGTCCGGGGTGGCCCTGGAGGAGCGGGTCCGCCCGCCGGAGCCGGACACCCAGGAGGCGCTCTTCTAAGGCGAATCCGGGCTGGGGTGGTTCCCCGCGAGCCCGGGGGCTGCGGGCTCAGCCCAGCCTGCTGCGCACCCCGCCCGGGCCGGAGCGGGCCCGGCGGGACAGCGGCGGCCGGGACGGGCGGACGTCGGCGCGCGCGGCGGGCTCGCCCTCGGCGGTGCGCCGGGCGAGTGCGGCCCGGGCGGCGGCCAGGGCCACGCGGGTGAGCAGCGGGTCCTCCTGGACGCCGGCGGACCGTTTGGCCGCCTGGCAGTGCGAGCACCAGATCGGAGAGGCGGGCCCGTCCGGGTACGCCATGCTCTCGGGCGGCAGGTAGTGTCCGCCGCACTCGACACACTCGAAGACCAGCCTCATCCGGCGATCACCGTCCCGGATCCGTGGCACCGACCGCAGGGCGACCAGAAGGTGTGGATCCTCGGCACCATGCTCCCTTCCTCGTCCCGTTCGACCGTGGCTTCGGTCTTCTGGGTCCCCCCGGACCCGCCGCAACCGGAACAGGACTGAACCTCGGGCATATGCCGTCCTTCCGTAGCGGAGGACCACGGTAGCGCGAATTCCCGGGCGCGGGCGCGGGACCTGACGATCCACCACCCCTCGGGGGAGCGTGCGAATGCCCCACACGCCCCGCTGCACGCCGTCGGCCCCGCACCCGGGGGCGCGGGGCCGGGGCACGGGGCCGGTCGAAGCGGTGCGTCAACCGCGCGCGGCCCGCAGGAACTCGCGGTTCATCGCGGCGATGCTGGGCAGCGGGATGCCCTTGGGGCAGGCGGTGGCGCACTCGCCGGTGTTGGTGCAGCCGCCGAAGCCCTCGGCGTCCATGGCCGTGACCATGTCCCGCACCCGGGAGGCGCGCTCCGGCGCGCCCTGGGGGAGCACGTTGAGGTGGACCACCTTGGCGGAGGTGAACAGCATCGCCGAGCCGTTCGGGCAGGCCGCCACGCAGGCGCCGCAGCCGATGCACTCGGCGTGTTCGAAGGCGGTGTCGGCGGCCTCCTTGGGGACGGGCGTGGCGTGCGCGTCGGGGGCGCTGCCGGTGGGGGCGGAGATGTAGCCGCCGGAGCCGATGATCCGGTCGAAGGCGGAGCGGTCCACCACCAGGTCCTTGACCACCGGGAAGGCCGCCGCCCGCCACGGCTCGACGTCGATGGTGTCGCCGTCCCGGAAGTGCCGCATGTGCAGCTGGCAGGTGGTGGTCCGCTCGGGGCCGTGGGCCTGGCCGTTGATGACCATGCCGCAGGCGCCGCAGATGCCCTCGCGGCAGTCGTGGTCGAAGGCCACGGGCTGGTCCCCGCTGGTGATCAGCTCCTCGTTGAGGCTGTCGAGCATCTCCAGGAAGGACATGTCGGGGCTGATGCCGCCGACCTGGTAGGTCGTCATCGACCCGGGGGCGTCCGGGCCCGCCTGGCGCCAGATGCGCAGGGTGAGGTTCATGCGTAGCTCCGCTGGGTGGGGTGGACGTACGCGAAGTCGAGGGCCTCGCGGTGGAGGACGGGGGCGGCGCCGGTGCCGGTGAACTCCCAGGCGGCGGCGTAGCCGTACTCCTCGTCGCGCCGGGCGGCCTCGCCGTCGGGCGTCTGGCTCTCGGTGCGGAAGTGGCCGCCGCAGGACTCGGCGCGGTGCAGGGCGTCCAGGCACATGAGTTCGGCGAGCTCGAAGTAGTCGACGAGCCGGTTGGCCTTCTCCAGCGACTGGTTGAGCTCCTGCCCGGTGCCGGGCACCTTGATCCGGCGCCAGAACTCCTCGCGCAGCTGCGGGATCCGCGCCAGGGCCCGGCGCAGTCCGGCCTCGTCGCGGGCCATCCCGCACTCGTCCCAGAGGAGTTCGCCGAGTTCGCGGTGGAAGGAGTCGGGGGTGCGGTCGCCGTCGACCGCGAGGATGAGGTTCAGCCGGTCCTCGACCTCGGCCTCGGCCTCGGTGACCGCCGGGTGGTCGGCGGGGACGGCGGGCAGCGGGTTGCGGGCCAGGTAGTCGTTCAGGGTGGGCGGCAGGACGAAGTAGCCGTCGGCGAGGCCCTGCATGAGCGCGCTGGCGCCGAGCCGGTTGGCGCCGTGGTCGGAGAAGTTGGCCTCCCCGACGGCGAACAGGCCGGGGACGGTGGTCTGCAGGTCGTAGTCGACCCAGAGTCCGCCCATCGTGTAGTGGATCGCGGGGTAGATCCGCATCGGCACCCGGTACGGGTCCTCGGCGGTGATCCGCTCGTACATGTCGAACAGGTTGCCGTACTTGGCGGCGACGGCGTCCCGGCCCAGCCGGCGGATGGCGTCGGCGAAGTCCAGGTAGACGCCCTGCCCGCCGGGGCCGACGCCGCGGCCCTCGTCGCAGACGTTCTTGGCGGCCCGGGAGGCGATGTCGCGCGGCACCAGGTTGCCGAAGGCCGGGTAGATCCGCTCCAGGTAGTAGTCCCGCTCGTCCTCGGGGATCTCGGCCGGCGGCCGGGTGTCGCCCTGCGCCTTGGGCACCCAGATCCGGCCGTCGTTGCGCAGCGACTCGCTCATCAGGGTGAGCTTGGACTGGTGGTCGCCGGAGCGCGGGATGCAGGTGGGGTGGATCTGGGTGAAGCACGGGTTGGCGAAGTGGGCGCCGCGCCGGTGGGCCCGCCAGATCGCGGTGGCGTTGGAGTTCTTGGCGTTGGTGGAGAGGTAGAAGACGTTGCCGTAGCCGCCGCTGGCGAGGACCACGGCGTCGGCGGTGTGGGTGCTGATCGCACCGGTGACCAGGTCGCGGGCGACGACGCCGCGCGCCCGGCCGTCGACGACCAGCAGGTCGAGCATCTCGGTGCGCGGGTGCATCTCCACGTTCCCGGCGGCGATCTGCCGGGACAGCGCCTGGTAGGCGCCGAGCAGCAGCTGCTGGCCGGTCTGGCCGCGCGCGTAGAAGGTGCGGGAGACCTGCACGCCGCCGAAGGAACGGGTGTCCAGCAGGCCGCCGTACTCGCGGGCGAACGGGACGCCCTGGGCGACGCACTGGTCGATGATCTCGACCGACACCTGGGCGAGCCGGTGCACGTTGGACTCGCGGGCGCGGAAGTCGCCGCCCTTGACGGTGTCGTAGAACAGCCGGCGGACCGAGTCGCCGTCGTTGCGGTAGTTCTTGGCCGCGTTGATGCCGCCCTGGGCGGCGATCGAGTGAGCCCGCCTCGGGGAGTCCTGGAAGCAGAACTGGACGACGTGGTAGCCCTGTTCGGCCAGGGTGGCGCCGGCCGCGCCGCCGGCCAGGCCGGTGCCGACCACGATCACGGTGTGCTTGCGCCGGTTGGCCGGGTTGACCAGCTTGGCCTCGAACCGCCGCTGGTCCCAGCGCTGTTCGATCGGCCCGGCGGGGGCCTTGGTGTCGGCGACGGGCTCGCCGACGGTGTAGTCCAGGTAGCTCATTTGACGACTCCGAACATCACGGCCACGGGGACGGACAGGAAGCCGACGGTCAGCGCGAGCGCCAGGCCGTTGGCGGTCAGCTTGAGCACCCGGTCCCGGCGGGCGTTGTTGGCACCGAGGGTCTGCGCGGCGCTCCAGAAGCCGTGCCGGATGTGCAGGCCGACGGCGAGCATCGCGACGATGTAGATCAGGCAGCTGTACCACTGGCCGAAGGAGGCCACGATGTTCTGGTACGGGCGGCCGTGCTCGGCGGCGGGGTTCACGGTGAGCGTGGTCAGGTCGAGGATGTGCCAGACGATGAACAGCGCCAGGATCACCCCGCCCCAGCGCATGGTCCGGGTCGCGTAGCTCGCCCGGCGACGCTTGTGGACGTACTTGCTCGGCCGGGCGGCGAGATCGCGGCGGCTGAGCTGGTAGGCCGAGACGCCGTGCAGCACGACGGCGGCCAGCAGGCCGAAGCGGGCGATCCACAGGAACCACTCGTGGCCCAGGAACGGCTGTCCGATGGTGCGCAGCCAGGCCGCGTAGCCGTTGATGTCGTCCGGGCCGGCGAACACCTTGAGGTTGCCCAGCATGTGCGCGACCAGGTAGAGCAGCATGGCCAGTCCGGTGACGGCCATGACCGCCTTCTTGCCGACGGTCGACCGCCAGAGCGTCGCCAGGGTGGACGGATGCCGGGCCGTCCGAGTCGCGGTTGTCATGGCTGCAACGGTAGGGACGGCCACCAGGGTGCGTCCAAGACATGCTGCGGCTCGTGACGATAGCTGTGGCCTATCGATGCGGCCTATCCTGGTCGGGTGCAGCTCCAGCAACTCCGCTACTTCCTGGCCGTCGCCGAGACCCGCCACTTCACCCGGGCCGCCGAGGCGGCACACGTCGCCCAGCCCTCGCTCTCCCAGCAGATCCGTTCGCTGGAAAGGGAGTTGGGCGCCGAGCTGTTCCACCGCACCCGGGGCAACATCGCCCTGACCGACGCCGGGGAGGCGCTGCTGCCACTCGCCCGGCGCATCCTCGCGGACACCGAGAGCGCCCGGCTGGCCGTCCAGGAGACGGTCCAGCTGCGCCGCGGCCGGGTCCGGCTCGGCGCGCCGCCGAGCCTGTGCACCAGCCTGGTGCCGGACGTGCTGCGGGTGTTCCGGGACCGCCACCCGGGGGTGGCACTGGCGGTCCGGGAAGGCGGCTCGCGCGACCTGGTCCGCTCGCTGGCGGCGGGGGAACTGGACCTCGCGCTGATCATCACCCCGCCGAGCGGGGAGGCCGCACCGGCGCTGGCCGTCACCGAACTGCTGCACGAGGAGCTGGTACTGGTCTCCGCCGAGCGGCAGACCCGGCGCAAGGCGCGGGTGGCGGAGCTGCGGGGGCGCCCGCTGGTGATGTTCCGGGAGGGCTACGACGTCCGGGAGGCGACCCTGGCGGCCTGCCGGGCGGCCGGCTTCGAGCCGGAGTTCGCGGTGGAGGGCGGCGAGATGGACGCCGTCCTCGGCTTCGTCCGGGCCGGACTCGGCCCCGCGGTCGTCCCCGGAATGGTCGCGGCCCGCTCGGGACTGTCCGTCACACCCTTCGCCGCCCCGGGCCTGGGCCGCACCATCGCCGTCGCACACGGCCACGAGGTGCCGCTGACCCGAGCCGCGGAGGCCCTGCGCACGACCCTGCTTGCGCACCTGCACCATGCTGCCGGTTCCGGTGAACTCCCGCCGGGGACGCGCCTGTTGCTGTGACGTGGACTTCTCGAAATTCTGATGTTCCATCAGGTCGCGAATGCTGTCGACTAGTCGGCATCGACAGGGCTCCCTCTGATCTGTCAAGGCTGATAGTTCGGTGACTGTCAGTCATGGCAGATCGGTGCGGGTCGACAACGTGTCGAACTGAAGGAGGAGACATGGCTGAGGACAGCAAGGACAAGACTCCGTCTGGCACGTACGCAGGCACTGAAATCACGGTCGACGGTGAGGAGCACGTCATTATCCAGGAGGACCAGGTCCCGGTAGGCACCGACGGCGAGTGATACGCCCTCGCCCACGCTTCGGTACGGGCTGATCTTCGCCCGTTCCGGAACGGGGTGCTGCGCAGCGATGAGAGGGGCCCTGTCGGTCGCCGACAGGGCCCCCTTCTGGTGCGTTTTCGCAGTTCGCAGACTGGTAGTACCAGGTGACGTCCGGTACCGACATGAGTGGCGAGTGTGGCAGGGTGGGCGGCGCGGCGGAGACCTCGGGCCGCATCCCGGCGATCCGGTTCAGTGTGGGCTGGTCCATGACCTGGTGGTCCGGCGGCATCCGCTTCTCGGCGAGTTCCCCGAGCGGCACGGCGCCCGAGCGGTGAGTTCGTCGGGTCATGTGTGCTTCCTCGAAGGGATGAGTTTCGGTGGGCGTCAAGCTGGGCGTGGCAGTCCTGACCATGGGCACGCGGCCGAAGGAACTGGCCGAGCTGCTGGCCTCGGTGGAGATGCAGACCGTGAGGCCGGCGCGGACGGTGGTGGTCGCCCAGGGCTGCCCGTTGCCGGAGCTGCCGGCGTGGGTGGAGGGCGTCGAGCTGGCCGAGAACCTCGGGGTGACCGGTGGCCGGAACGTGGCGCTGGAGCACCTGCGTGACGTGGACGTGGTGATCGACCTGGACGACGACGGCCTGCTCGTCGCCGACGACGTGTTCGCGAGGATCGAGGCGCTGTACGAGGCGGACCCCGGGCTGGGCATCGTGTCCTTCCGGATCGCCGACGAGACCGGGCTGACCCAGCGCCGCCACGTTCCCCGGCTGCGGGCCGGCGATCCGATGCGCGGTGGCGAGGTGACCAGCTTCCTCGGCGGCGGCCATGGTCTGTCGACGAAGATGCTGCGGCAGGTCGGGGACTGGCCGGACGCGTTCTTCTTCGCGCACGAGGAGACCGACATGGCCTGGCGGGCACTCGACGCGGACTGGCGGGTGCTGTACGCACCGGAGCTGCTGCTGCAGCACCCTCGGACCAGCCCGACCCGGCACGCGTTCTTCTACCGGGTGAACGCCCGCAACCGCGTGTACCTCGCGCGTCGCCACCTGCCCGCGCTGCTGGTGCCGGTCTACCTCGGCGTGTGGGTCGCGCTCACGGTCGCCCGCACCAGGAACGCCACCGGGTTGAAGGCCTGGTTCTCGGGCTTCGCCGAGGGGTGGCGCACACCGTGCGGTCGGCGCAAGCCGATGCGCTGGCGCACGGTGTGGACCATGACCCGACTCGGTCGGCCCCCGATCATCTAGGCCGCAGCCGCCTGACGCTTCCACTCCCCGGGGAACGACGGACCGGCCCCGGGCGGGTGCCCGGGGCCGGTCCGTCGGCGGGGGGATCAGGCCGGCAGGACGGCTTCGATCGCGGCGGTCAGCTCGGCTGACTCCGGCTCGACCCGGGGCCGCAGGTGGGCGACGACGGTGTCGGCTCTTCTTCTTGAATGGCGATGACAACGTGAAGGTTCGTCATGAAATGACCAATGCGAGTAGACGCCGTGTCGACCGGGAGAAGGGGGCATGGCCGAGGGGAGCAAGCTGGAGGTGAAGGCCGGGGACCGCCTTCTGTCTAGCAAGTACGCAGCAGGCCGACGCCATGTAACACATCGTCATAGGCCGACGCCACAGCGGCTGCGGTCAGCAGATCTGGACTGACTCACATTATCGAGCCAGTAGGCGGGGCCACTTGGAAGTCTCTGCGCCGAGATTGGAAAGATGGATGCGGGAACCGCGTGGATAGAGCTGCACAGCGGCAATCATCCTAATTTCATCCGAGACACAAAGAAGGCATATGAATGACTGCTCTTTCCGCCCTGGAGGAGGGCGGATGAGTCAGAGCAGTCATGATGGCGTGAGGAAATCACCTTGTCATTTTAGGCAGCGACCACCTCGCTTGGCCGTCTTACCGCCTGCAGGTCAGAATGCCACCGAGGCACGTGATCTTGAATGAGCCTTCTGTCTTGATGGCGGCGGCAGCGATCTCTGCTGCCCGACTGACCGTCTCGCGGAAAGGGACGCCGCATTGGTCAGCCCACGCTTCGTAGGAGGCGAGGTGGGAAACGATCGGCGCAGGATCGGTGATCTCGATGGCGCCAGGTAGTTCCCGCACCCGGATGTCCTTGAACGCTGTCCCGAGGTAGCCGGGGGCCTTCTCCAGGGAGAAGCGGGAGCTGAGGGAGACCCGCGCCGGGCCCTCGGGGATCCCGAGGATGTCGCCTGCGGCCCGGGCCCAGAGCCGGTCCAACTCCTGTTTATCGGTGTCGCTGTTGGTCGAGGCGATGAGCACACCGCCAGGTCG
The DNA here is from genome assembly GCF_042677305.1 of Kitasatospora sp. NPDC127121. Lineage (NCBI taxonomy): Bacteria > Bacillati > Actinomycetota > Actinomycetes > Kitasatosporales > Streptomycetaceae > Kitasatospora > Kitasatospora sp. NPDC127121. The sequence continues at coordinate 11,934 of NZ_JBHXTQ010000077.1, forward strand.
GAGGACGCGGGCCAGCTCCTTGATCGTGGCCTCGATATCGCTGACGTGGTACAGCATGTGCAGGGCCAACAAGGCGTCGGCGCTTTTGTCGGCGAAGGGCAGGAACTGGGCGTCGGCCACCAGAACCGGCTTCTCGACTTCGGCGAGGATGCCCGCCGAGATGTCCATCCCGATGACCTGAAGGTCCGGACGGTCCTTGTGCAGGCGACTGACGAACTTGCCGTTGCCGCAGCCGACGTCGAGGACGATCCCGCTTGTGTCGGCCAGCTCTTCGAGGACGATCCCGGGCAGGTCGTACTGCGGCTGCTGCCACCGGTAAATGGACTGGCGGGCGGCCAGATGGCGTCCGTCGGCGTAGGCGCTGTTCGCGAGGATGGACTTGTCGGCGATTGCGGCGTCCTGCTGTGCGGTGTTGCTCGTCACTGGGGCAGCTCCGGAGGATTCGTGAGTGCGGGTCGAGAGCAGGCTTCTCTGACATTCTCGCGGAGACTCAGGACGATCGGGGAGCCCGCGTAGGCGGGCTCGGCAAGACGAACGCTCAGCGCCCGAAGGCGGCTGGAGATGCTCGCTGTTCGCCGGTCCGGTGCGGCGTCCAGCACCACCAAGAGCTTCTCCTGCACGCCGTCGAGGTCGCCGTGGGCGAGGTGGGCGTTGGCGAGGTCAAGTCGGGCGGCCAGCAGGTCACCGGAGGACTGTTCCTGCCGCGGTGCAGACTCGTACAGGTCGATGGCCCTGGAGGACGCCTCGATGGCGCGGTTCACATGCGACCGGGCGCCCAGGGCAAGGAGCGCGGTGCCGGCGTAGGTCCACTGCTTGGCCTCGGGAAACGTGAATACACCGGGAAGATCCACGGCGGCTACGGCGCTCCGCGCCGCCTCGGCAGCTTCCACGGCTCGTAGCGCGCTCGCGCTGTCTCCGAGCGCGGCGGTGGCCCGTGCTTCGAGGCTGAGCAGACGAGCTGCGATCGTCCCACTGTCCGCGTACGGCAGTCCGGCTCTGGCCAGCTCGGCGGCCTGACGGTGGTCCTGCTGCCAGTAGGCGATCAGGGATTGGACGGAACGGATCCAGGCCCGAAGGCCGTTGTGGTCGGCTGACTCCGCGCAGCGCCAGGCCGTTCGCGAATGTGTAGCCGCAGCTGCGTACTGGCCGAGGTCGAGGGCGACATGAGTGGCCAGGCCGCAGAGGCGTCCGGCCTGCAGGTAAAGATGGCCTGTCTGATAAGGGTGTTGGCGACCTCGGAGTAAGTCGAACACTCCTCGCCGGAGGGTCCCGATGTCGTGGAAGAGCTCGGACACCGGTTTGCTCACATAGTCCCCTGCCAGCCGCGCGATGTCCGCGTCGATCTGTTCGAGCAGCGTGTCATCCACGTTGGAGGCGCTCGCGAAGCGAAGGAACAGCGCGGACTCTGCCGAGTCGGCTGCCACGGCCACAACGAAATCGATGTCGTGGTCCGTGCGCAGGTCAGGGACAGGAAGCGAGGCTTCGCCGACGCTGCTGGACTGTGGAACTGCTTCGGCGGCTGCAGGGGATACTGCCAGCAGGTCGGCCAACTGGTCGACCGAGAGTTCCAGGGCGCGGGCGAGCTTCGGCCGCATCCAGGGCTGTGGGGCACCCCTGCCGCTCTCCCATCGCCCCACGGTCGTACGGTCCACATCGAGGGCTTCAGCCAGGGATTCCTGGGTGTGGCCGACCGCCTCCCTGCGCTGGATCAGCCGGGACCTCCTGGATGCCATCGCGCGTCCTCCAGAGGTACGTCAGTTCGTCTGCAGCGATAACAGGCCAGGTCATGCCCGCATTTGCAGCACGGATGCCTCATTTCCGCTTCAATTCTGCTCTGGTTCACCGGTGTTGGAGGCGGTTCTGTAGATACCTGCCGGGTGAATCCCGGCGCGAATCGGCCCGCTGCCGACCTCGTCCCGGTGAAAGGTCCGCACTCATGTCCGTCACCACTCGCCAAGCGGTCACCCCTGCCCCGTTCGGCTTTCGCGTGCTGCCCAGTGCCGAGGCCGTGCCGGACGCACGGCGGCGGGTGATACGGGCCGTGCGTGGTTGGGGACTGCCGCTGGTCGAGGACGCGCTCCGCGATGTCGAGTTGCTGTCCAGCGAGCTGATCGCCAACGCCGTGTCCCACACTCACGCCCCGTGCGTCGTGTGCGTGTCCTGGGACGGTGAACGGCTGCGCGTCGAAGTGACGGATGTCGGCCACGAACTGCCGGCTATCGGCGGGATCGATCTCGATGCCACCGACGGGCGAGGGCTGTTCCTGGTGGCAGCGCTCGCGACGAACTGGGGCGCCGACCCGGACCCCGCCGGCAAGCGGATCTGGTTCGAAGTCGGCACCACCACTGCCGTCTCGGGCGACGAGCGACTCACCACGCTGGTGAGGGCCGCGGCCCCGAAGGCACGGGACGTCGTCCCGACCAGTGCCTGACAAGGCTTCCTCCGCCCCGACGCGGGCTTGGGGGGATGCAGGTGGCCGCGCTGGTCAACAGCCGTGCGGCACAAGCACCTGAGGGTCCTTGCCAGCGGCTTGTCCTGGCAACGGATCCATCGCTGCACCAACGACGGGGGCTGGGCAGCCACCCGCCCCGTGATCCTGAAGGAGTGCTTCATGCCCGAGAACCTGACGACCAGCACCGAGCCGGAGGGCGACGGTCTGCTGGTCGCCCGTACGAAGGTCGCCGCGGCCCGCTCGCGTGGCGAGCAGCCGTCGGACGGCGGCTCCACCGGCCGAACCGACACCAACGACTGACGGCTGTAGCACGATGACCGCCGAGCATTTCTCGGTGGTTGAGCGTCTGGGCGGGGATGACTTCCTCGCCCAGACGCTCGGCCGCAGCTTCAAGGTCGCACGCGGCGAATCCGCGTCGCTCGCCGGACTCATGAGTTGGGATGACCTCAACACCATCCTGACCCACCACCGGTTCGAACCGCCTCGCTTCCGCCTCGCCGCCAATGGGGAGCAGGTGCCCGCGCACACGTACTCCCGGCCGATCACCACCCGGCGGAGCACCGTCTGGTACCAGCTCCAGCCCTCCGAGCTGCACAAGAGGCTCGCCGAGGGTGCCACGCTGGTCCTGGATGCTGTCGAGGAACTTCACCCCGGCATCGGTGCTCTGGCCAGCCAGCTTGAGCGCCGGCTGCGAACCGGCGTGCAGGTCAACCTGTACGCCTCCTGGACCGGGATCGAGGGCTTCGGCGTCCACTGGGACGATCACGACGTGGTCGTCGTCCAGCTCGACGGCGCGAAGCGCTGGCGCATCTACGGTCCCACCCGCACGGTGCCGATGCACCGTGACGTCGAGACGCCCGAGCCGCCGCCCGAAGAGCCCGTCGCTGATCTGGTTCTCACCGCTGGCGATGTGCTCTATCTGCCTCGGGGCTGGTGGCACGCCGTCGCCGCCTCCGAGGGCCAGCACTCGCTGCACGTCACGTGCGGGCTGCAGAGCACGACGGGTGCCGACTTGATCACCTGGCTGTCGGAGATGTTGCGTGCCCACGAGACCGTCCGGGCGGACGTCCCGCGCTTCGGGGCCGCCGAGGAGCAGCGCGCCTTCCTCGACACAATCGGCAAGCTCATCGCGACCGAGCTGGAGAGCGACGACCTGATCGCCCGCTTCTCCTCCGCTCGCGACGCCACCGAGCGAGCCCGGCTCGTGCCGTCGCTGCCCCACATCATGGCGGCCCCGCCGGATGCCGACCTGCAGGTACGCCTGGTCACCACGCGGCCCGTGCTCAGGGCTCTGCCCGACGACACCGTCCGGTTGACCGCTGGCGGCGAGGAGTGGACGTTTGCCGCCAGGGCCGAGCCGATGCTCGCGCTCCTCGCCGATGGGGAACCTCACCGGCTGGCCGATCTCGCGCAGGCCGCGGGCGTTGCTCTCGGACAGGCGGCCGGTGTCGTGACGGAGCTGGTCGACGGCCAGGCCGCCGCGATCGGAGGCCTACGATGACCGCCCGGCTGGGCCTCGGCACCTACCGTTGCCTCGATGTGGCCGAGGCAGCGTTGATGGCCGCCTCCCGAGGTACCGACTGGGTGGACACGGCGCCCAACTACGCAGGCGGCCGGGCGGAGGCGTCGCTCGCAGTGGCTCTGGCTGCCTACCCGAATCTGTGCGTCTCCACGAAGGTGGGCTTCGTCCCGGCCGGCACCAGGCACATCGGGGTACGAGCCGGTGCCCTGTCCGCGGCGGACGCCCAGCGCGGGTACTGCCTCACCCCGGACTACATCGCCTGGCAGCTCACGCGCTCCAAGCTCATGCTCAGCCGGGTACCCGACCTGGTGTTCGTCCACAACCCCGAGCACGCCTGCCCGGACGGCGAGATCACCGGCCGGCTCTACAACGCCGTCCTGGCTCTGGAGGAGGCGTGCAGCCAACAGATCATCAGCGCCTATGGTGTGGCGACCTGGCGCGGCTTCAGCAGTGGCCTCTTCGACGTACCCACGCTGATCGAACTCGCGATCAAGGCCGGCGGGCCGAATCATCACCTGTGCGCCATCCAGCTCCCGGTCTCCCTCGTCCACCTCGCGCCCATCGCTCAGGCTCTCGACGGACACGGCCCGTTGGCCGATGCCCTGGATGCGGGACTGGAGGTGTTCGCCTCCGCCCCGCTCCACGGCGGGGAGATCCCGGGCCTGGCCACTCCTGAACTGTCCGAGCTGATCGCCCCGGGCAAGACCAGTGCCGAGAGCGCCCTTGCCGTCGTTGCTTCAGCCCCAGGGGTGAAGCGTGTACTCCTGTCGACGGGGAACCCGGAACACTGGACGGGGGCCGTCGAAGCTGTCGGCCGACCGCCGTTGTCTCCGGACGTACTCCGAAGGGTCGTTGATGTACTCGGAACCTGAGCCGGACACCGCCAGGCGGATGCGTGAGATGCACGCCGTAGCAGCAACCGTTTTCAACGCGAGGCCGATCGGCTCCCGCGAAGCGTGGGGCTGGCGTGGACGTACCCTCAGCCGCCCGGTTGCCACGGCGTCCGGCGAGGGCTGGCTCCGCCTGGTGTCGGCCCCTGCCGACAAGGCCGGCGGAAAGCTCTGGGAGGGGCCGCAGGAGGCGGAACGGCGCATGCCTCCTGCGGTACCCAGGCCACGCCTGCGGGAGCGGCGTACCTGGACCGAGGGCGAGCACGGCTACCTGGCGGAGCTGTACGACAAGATCACCGCCTCCACCATCGCCACCCACGAGCCGATCCTCCGGGAAACACCTGACCTGGACCACACCTGGTGGGACGGGCTCAGCACCGCCCTCGACGCCATCGCCGCCGTCCCCAGCGACCGGGTGGCGGTCCGGCAGGAATACCTGGACCGCGCCATGCCCCAGTACTTGGGCATCCCGATCGACACCAGGGTGCCTGCCTGGACGACGGCCCACGGTGACCTGCACTGGGCCAACCTCACGGGCCCGACCCTCACCGTCCTCGACTGGGAAGGCTGGGGCGTCGCGCCTGCCGGGTACGACGCGGCACTGTTGTACTCGTACAGCGTCCTGGTGCCGGACACCGCCGCCCAGGTCCGTCACCGACTCGCCCACATCCTCGACACGCCAGCCGGGCAGTTTGCCGAACTTGTCGTCATCACTGAACTGCTGCAGACCATTACCCGAGGCGACAACCTCGACCTGGAGGAGCCCCTGCGAAGGCGGCTCTCCGCGATCACCAGATGACTGTCCATCGACCCCCCGGTCGAGGGCGGCGCGTTGGGCAGCCCTTGGGATATCCAACGCGCCAATGTGCTCCGCCCCAAGGGGCGAGGACCGGGGTAAGGATGACGGCGAAGGACGGCCCGAGGACCGAGTACGGCCTTGCTGTCACCCACCTCGGTGAGCATCGGCTGATCGGCTACGCCCGATTGGCCACCGAGCCGCAGCAGGCCGCCACCATCGGCTTCGCCCTCCATCCCGCCGAGTGGGGCAAGGGCCTCGGCACGGCGACCGTCCATCTGCTGTGCGCGCTCGGCTTCGACGTCCTGGGACTGCACCGTATTTGGGCAGCCCGATCCCCGCTCAACGAGGCCTCCGCACGCACCCTACTGCGAGCGGGCATGACTGAGGACGGGCGGATCCGCGATCACGTCTTCGTCCACGGCGCCTGGCGTGACTCGATCACCTACTCGATCCTGGAGCACGAGTGGACACCGATGGAGGGCTGGGGTCAGCAGCGCCAGTGGGTGATGCCGGCCGGGCCGGGAACGGAACGACGGACCGGCCCCGGGCGGGTGCCCGGGGCCGGTCCGTCGGCGGGGGGATCAGGCCGGCAGGACGGCTTCGATCGCGGCGGTCAGCTCGGCCGACTCCGGCTCGATGCGCGGCCGCAGGCGGGCGGCCACGGTGCCGTCGGGGGAGACCAGGAACTTCTCGAAGTTCCAGCTGACGTCACCGGTTTCGCCCTCGGCGTCGGCGACCTGGGTCAGCTGCCGGTACAGCGGGTGCCGGTCGTCGCCGTTGACGTCGATCTTCTCGAACAGCGGGAAGGTGACGCCGTAGGTGGTGGAGCAGAAGGTCTGGATCTCCTCGGCGCTGCCCGGCTCCTGCCCGGCGAACTGGTTGCAGGGGAAGCCCAGCACGGTGAACCCGCGCGCGGCGTACCGCTGCTGGAGCTTCTCCAGGCCGGTGTACTGCGGGGTCAGGCCGCACTTGGAGGCGACGTTGACGATCAGCAGGGCCTTGCCCTTGTACTCGGCCAGGGAGGTGGGCTCGCCGGTGAGGGTGCGCAGCGGGATGTCGTACAGGCTCACGGGGGTGGTCCTTTCGGCAGGTGTGTGGAACGGAGTCTCGCCGAGCCACCGTAGTGGCCGTGACCACCTGGACCGGGCCCGACCTACCGGTCTTCCGGCAGATCGGCCCCGAAGGCGGAGAAGTCGGCGCTCGACCAGTGCTCGGGGCGCATCCGGAGCGTGATGTCGGCGGCCAACTGTTCCCGGGCGGAGGCGAGGTAGTCGCGCGCGGCCTCGGGCGGCAGGTAGCGGTTCGCGAGGGCGGCCCACTCGTCCGGGTCGAGCCGGTCCTCGATCGCCACCACCGGGCCCTCGACGCTCACGTACGCGGCCGGGTGCTGCTCGTGCTGGGCACAGAGGGTGAACCGCCCGGCGGCCCGGATCCGTCGGGCTTTGACGGAGTCGCGGCCGGTGATGACGGTGAGCAGGCCGCCCGGGACGTAGGAGTACCAGACCGGTACGGCCAGCGGTCCCCGGTCCGGTCCGGTGCCGGAGTCGACGGCCAGCACGCCGACGTGCGGTGCGGCGAGGAACCGCTCGCGCTCGGCCCTGTCCATGGTGAAGGGCATGGTGTCTCTCCCGGGGTTCCGGGCCCGTGCGCGGCGGTCGCGGCTGGGCGGTCGCGTGCGGGCGTCACCCGGTTGGTACCCGGTGGGTTCGTGGGCCACTCGGGGCGGGGCGCAGCACGGCGCCCGCCCCGAGTGGCCCACGGCGGGCTCAGAGCGCCAGCGGCTTGACGGCGGTCGGCGCGTGCTCGGGGAGGGTGGCGATCTCCTCCCACTCGTTGACCTTGTCGATGTCGGCGGCGGCCATCGAGATGTTGGTGACCCGCTCCAGGATCGCCTCGACGACGACCGGGACGCGGAACTCGGCGGCGAGCTTCTTGGCCTCCTCGAAGGCCGGCAGCAGGCCCTCGGGCTCGGTGACCCGGATCGCCTTGCAGCCCAGGCCCTCGGCGACCCGGACGTGGTCCACGCCGTAGACGCCCAGCTCCGGCGCGTTGATGTTCTCGAACTCCAGCTTGACCTGGAAGTCGATGTCGAAGGTGCGCTGCGCCTGGCGGATCAGGCCCAGGTACGCGTTGTTCACGAGCACGTGGACGTACGGGATGCGGTGCTGGGCGCCGACGGCCAGCTCCTCGACCATGAACTGGAAGTCGTAGTCGCCGGAGAGCGCGACGACCTGGCCCTCGGGGTCGGCGGTGGCGACGCCGAGCGCGGCCGGGATGGTCCAGCCGAGCGGGCCGGCCTGGCCGCAGTTGATCCAGTGCCGCGGCCGGTAGACGTGCAGCAGCTGCGCGCCGGCGATCTGGGAGAGGCCGATGGTGGTGACGTAGCGGGTGTCCGGGCCGAACGCCTTGTTCATCTCCTCGTAGACGCGCTGCGGCTTGAGCGGCACGTCGTCGAAGTGGGTGCGGCGCTGGAGCCGGGCCTTGCGGTCCTGGGTGGCGGCGGCCCACGCGCTGCGGTCCTTGAGCCGTCCGGCGGCCTTGAGCTCCTGGGCGACCTGGAGGAAGAGCTCCAGTGCGGCCTTGGCGTCGGAGGCGATGCCGAGGGCGGGGGCGAAGATCCTGCCGATCTGGGTGGGTTCGACGTCGACGTGGACGAAGGTGCGGCCCGCGGTGTAGACGTCCAGGCCGCCGGTGTGGCGGTTGGCCCAGCGGTTGCCGATGCCCAGGACGAAGTCGGAGGCGAGGAAGTTCTCGTTCCCGTAGCGGTGCGAGGTCTGCAGGCCGACCATGCCGGCGTTCAGCTCGTGGTCGTCGGGGACGATGCCCCAGCCCATCAGGGTCGGGACCACGGGGACGCCGGTCAGCTCGGCGAACTCCCGCAGCAGTTCGGCGGCGTCGGCGTTGATGACGCCGCCGCCGGCGACGATCAGCGGGCGCTCGGACGCCTGGAGCAGCGCGAGGGCCTTCTCGATCTGGATCCGGTTGGCGGCCGGCTTGTAGACGGGGAGCGGCTGGTAGGCCTCGGGGTCGAAGTCGATCTCGGTCAGCTGGACGTCGATCGGCAGGTCGATCAGGACCGGGCCCGGACGGCCGGAGCGCATCAGGTGGAAGGCCTGCTGGAACACGCCGGGGACCTGTGCGGCCTCCAGCACGGTGGTGGCGGCCTTGGTGACGGGCTTGGCGATCGAGGCGATGTCGACGGCCTGGAAGTCCTCCTTGTGCAGGCGGGCGACGGGGGCCTGGCCGGTGATGCACAGGATCGGGACGGAGTCGGCGATCGCCGAGTACAGGCCGGTGATCATGTCGGTGCCGGCCGGGCCCGAGGTGCCGATGCAGACGCCGATGTTGCCGGCCTTGGCGCGGGTGTAGCCCTCGGCCATGTGGGAGGCGCCCTCGACGTGCCGGGCCAGCGTGTGCCTGATCCCGCCGGAGGCCTTGAGCGCGGCGTAGAAGGGGTTGATGGCTGCGCCCGGCACGCCGAACGCGACCTCAACGCCTTCGAGCTTGAGGATCTCCACGGCCGCGCGGGCGGCTGTCATACGAGGCATCGGGTCTCTCCTGCGTCGGCCCGCAGTGGGTCGGAGGGCTCATCTCCAGAATTCCACCATACGGAAGAACGGTTTCTGTATGTGGAAATACGGTACGGCTGGGCTCGGCGGGGCGTCAAGGGGAGGTTCAACAGAATGTGGAAGCCGGCCCAGGGGGTGAAACCGCAGGTCGCTGCGGCCGTCCGGGGGAGGGGAGGCGGAGCCGGGTTCGTACAAGTGGGCGCCGATCGTGCTGGTGTACCCGGGGAACCGGCCGTTCCGCGGCGGAAAGCGCGGCCGGTGTGCAGTGCGGGTGAAGGGACGGTGCCCGAGGTCGGCCCACCCCGCACCCCTGGGTACCGTCGGTGGCACGCCGGGCCCGTGATGTCCAACTGAGGCCGCGGCAAGGGGGATTCGGGACGGTCCGGGAGCGGGGGAGCTCCGGCGGCCGGTCCCGTCCAGGACCAGCGTGCCCGGTCCGCCGCACCCGAGCGAGGGACGCACCCCCTGGCCGCACCGACCCGACACCCGCCGCCGCCGTCCGGTCCGCCCGGACCTGCGGCCGTACCGCTGTCGCCCCCGTGTGGTCCACCTCCCTTGCCTCTCCTCGCCTCCCCCGCGACCTGCTCACCGCCCCGCGACCTGCTCACCCCCCGCGACTTCCTCACCCCCTGTGACGGCGCGCCCGCAGCGGCGGGCGCGCGAAAGGAACGCCGCCATGCGCTGTCTCCCTGCCCGCCCCCCGGTGGTGACCGGGTGAGCCGAACGCCCCGCCGCCGCAAGGCCCCGCCGGGCCACCCCGGCAAGGCCGCCCCGCCGGGCCGCCGCCGGCCCCCGCTCGCCGTGCTGCGCGCCGTCCCCTGGCGCTACGACCTGCCCGCCTCGCTGGTGGTGTTCCTGGTCGCCCTGCCGCTGTGCGTCGGGGTGGCGGTCGCCTCCGGCGTCCCCGCCGAGCTGGGTCTGGTCACCGGCATCGTCGGCGGCTTGGTCGTCGGCGTCCTGCCCGGCAGCAGCCTCCAGGTCAGCGGCCCGGCCGCCGGGCTGACCGTCCTGGTCTACGAGGCCGTCCAGCGCTTCGGCGTCACCGCCCTCGGCCTGCTCGTCCTCGGCACCGGGCTGCTCCAGATCGTGATGGGAGCGCTCCGGCTCGGCCGCTGGTTCCGGGCGATGTCCGCCTCGGTGGTGCACGGCATGCTGGCCGGCATCGGGCTGACCCTGCTGTTCGGCCAGCTGTACGCGCTCGCCGACCGTCGCGCCCCGGCCACCGGACCGGAGAAGATCGCCGGACTGCCCGACCTGCTGGCGGACGTGGTCACCGGCGTGGCCAACCCGAGCGCGGTCGCCCTGGGCCTGGCCACCCTGTTCGTGCTGGTCGGCTGGAAGTACCTGCCCGGGCGCGTCGCCCGCGGCGTCCCCGCGCCGCTGGCCGCGGTCGGGTTGGCCGCCGCCGTCACGGCCGCCGCCGACCTGCCGGTGGCGAGGGTCCGGGTGTCCGGCCTGCTCGACGTCGTCCACCTGCCCGACCGTGCCGCGCTCGGCGCGGTGGCGGGCACCGCCGGCCTCGGTACGGTCGTCGCCTTCACCCTGATCGCCTCCGCCGAGACGCTGTTCAGCGCCGCCGCCGTCGACCGGATGCACCACGGCCGGCGCACCGACTACGACCGCGAGCTGACCTCCCAGGGCATCGGCAACACCGTCTGCGGGCTGCTCGGTGCCCTTCCGATGACTGCGGTGATCGTCCGCAGCGCGGCCAACGTCCAGGCGGGGGCGCGGACCAAGGCCTCGCGCACCCTGCACGGGCTCTGGCTGCTGCTGTTCACCGCGCTGCTGCCCGGCATGCTCGGGCTCGTCCCGCTCACCGCGCTGGCCGCCGTCCTGGTCCACGCCGGCGCCAAGCTCGTCCCGCTGCGGCGGATCGCCGCGCTCTGCCGCGGCCACCGGGGCGAGGCGCTGGTGCTCGCGGTGACCGCGGGCGCCATCATCGCCACCGACCTGTTCGAGGGTGTGCTGATCGGCATCGGCCTGGCCGTGGCCAAGTCCGCCTGGCAGACCTCGCACCTGCAGATCGGCCTGGAGGAACTGGTCCTGCCGTCCGGTGAGGCCCTGCAGCGCGTCCGGCTCAGCGGCAACGCGACCTTCCTGCGGCTGCCCCGGCTGCTGGACGCCCTGGAACGGCTGCCGGCCGACCGGCCGGTGGAACTCGACTGGTCCGGGCTGCGCCACCTGGACCACGCCTGCACGGTGGCCCTCACCGCGTGGGCCGCCCAGCACCGGGCCCGCTCCACCGCTCCGCTCGCGGTCGAACCGCCGCTGCCGACCGTGGTGTGAGGACGGGCGGACGCGGCCCGGGCCACGACCGGGGCCGTCGACGGACTGACCCCGCACAGTCAGTCCGTCGTGCCGTCCGTCGAGCTGTCCGCCGGTCCGGTTCTCAGCCGTCCGCCGGGCCGGGGGCGCTCAGCCGGTCTGGCCCGGGTGTGCCCCGGCCGGGGCGGGCTGGGCGGCCGGCTCGGCCGTGGTGCGCCGGATCAGCAGCCGGTCCAGGGCGTACGGGCCGGAGCCGAGCACCGCGATGGCGAGGAAGGCCCAGCAGAACATGACGGAGGGTTCGCCACCGTTCTGCAGCGGCAGCAGGGAGTGCTCCTGGTGGACGGTGAAGTAGGCGTACGCCATCGAGCCGGAGCAGAGCAGGGCGGCGGTCCGGGTGCCGACGCCGAGCAGCACCAGGGCGCCGCCGACCAGTTGGATCAGCGCGGCCCACCAGCCGGGCCACTGGCCGAGCGGGACGGTGCCGCCGCCCTTGGCGCCACCGAGGACGCCGAAGAGCGAGGCGGCGCCGTGGCAGGCGAAGAGCAGTCCGACGACGACCCGGAAGGCCGTCAGGACGAGCGGGCGGGCGGCCTCGGCCGCCTGCTGGGGAGAGGTGGGAAGGTTCGCGGGCATGGGGAAAGGCCTCCTGTGGGGGGAGGAGGAGGTACGGGGCGGTAAGGGTAGCCTTGGTCTAGTCCACTTGGCAATGCTCCGTCAGATCCCACGTGTGCGACCTTCGGGGAGGATCTTGACCGATCGTTCTGGAAAGGGTTAGCGTTCACCCATGGCGCGAACGAAGGAATTCGACCCGGACACGGTGCTCCAGTCGGCCCTTGAGCTGTTCTGGCGGCGCGGCTACGAGGCCACCTCGATGGCCGACCTGGTCGAGGAGCTCGGGATCGCCCGGGCGAGCATCTACGCCACCTTCGGCAGCAAGCACGAACTGTTCCTGCGGGCGCTGGAGCGGTACGGCGAGCAGGCCGACCCGGTGCTGCTGGCCGAGCTCTCCCAGCCCGGCCCGGTGCTGCCGGCCGTCCGCGCGCTGGTCCGCCGGTTCGCGGCGGAGTCGGCCGGGGACGGTCGGGAGCGCGGCTGCTTCGTCACCAACACCGCCGTCGAGCTCGCCCCGCACGATCCCTCGGCGGCCCGCCAGGTGGGAGCCAGCCTCGCCCACCTGGAGACGGTGCTGACCGCCGCCCTGGTGCGTGCCGAGGCGCGGGGGGAGCTGCCCGCCGGGCGGGAACCCCGGGCGCTGGCCCGGATGCTGATGGTGTTGATGCAGGGCATGCGGGTGATGGGGAAGACGGCCGACGGCGCGTCCCGGGTGCGGGACGCCGCCGAGCAGGCGCTGGTGCTGCTCGACTGACGGATCGACTTGCGGATCGATTTGCGGATCGTGGGGCGGTGGTGGGGTGACGGTGGAGGTCGCCTCTTGCTGTCTCAATACTGGACCGAACGGTCATTTTGTGGAGGAGGGGGGTTTCCATGAGTGTCGCCACGGCCGACCGGCCCGGCTTCGCGCTGCTCGGCGGCGTGCAGGCCACGCTGATCTTCACGATCATGATCCTGTCCGTGCCGCTGCCCCTGGTGGCCCGGGAGTTCGGGCTCGGCCCGTCCGGCGTGCTGCTGCTGAGCGCCGCCTACGGACTCTCCTTCAGTGCCCTGCTGCTCCTCGGCGGGCGGCTGACCGACCGCCACGGCGGCCGCCGGCTGCTGCGGGTGGGCCTGGCCCTGCTCGGCGCCGCCTCGATCGCCTGCGCCCTCGCGCCCGGCTACCCCGTCCTGCTGGCGAGCCGCTTCGCCCAGGGCGTCGGCGCGGCCCTGGCCGCCCCGGCGGCGGTCGCCGTGGTCCGGGTGCTGCGGCCCGAACCCGCCGACTACCGGCGGGCGATGGCCGCCTGGGGCGGCCTCTCGGTGCTCGGCGCCACGGCGGGCAACCTGCTCTCCGGCGCCGTCGCCGCCTGGGTCTCCTGGCGCTGGCTGTTCGCGGTGCCCGTCCTGGTCGCCCTCGTCGGCCTGGCCCGCTCCGGCTCGCTGCCGCTCGCCGACCCGGCCGGTCGACCGCCCGCCGACCCGCCCGGCCGACCGTCCGCCGACTGCCGGCCGGCCCTGGACCTGCCCGGCGCCGCGCTGGCCGCCGCCGGTGTCTGCGCGGCCAGTTACGGCCTGGTGGCGTCCACCGAGCACGGCTGGCGAAGCCCCGGGACGCTGCTGCCGCTGGCCGCCGGGCTCGCCCTGCTGCTCGCCTTCGCCGCCGTCGAACGGCGCACCGCCGACCCGCTGCTGCCGCCCGGCTTCCTCGCCGACCGCCGCCGGGCCACCGCCCTCGCCGCCGTCATGGCGACCGCCGCCGGCACCGCGCTGACCTTCCTGCTGCTCGCGCTCTACCTCCAACAGGTCCGCGGCTGGGGCGTGCTGGCCACCTCCGCAGCCTTCCTGCCGTACGCGGCGGCGCTGCTGACGGCCGGCCGCCTGGCCGGGCCGCTGACCGCCCGCTACGGCGCCGTCGCGGTCACCGCCGGAGGGCTCGCCCTCGCGGCGGCCGGGCTCGGCCTGCTGGCGGGCCTCGCGCCCGGCAGCGACTACGCCACCGGGTTGCTGCCCGGGCTGCTCCTGCTGCCCGCCGGGGCCGCGGCCGCCTTCGCCGGCGCGGCCGTGCTCGCCACCGCGGGCGTGCCGCCCGAGCGGACCGGCCTCGCCGCGGGCGTGCTCAACACCGCGATGGAACTCGGCCCCACCGCCGGGGTGGCCGCCCTGATGGCGCTCGCCGCCACCCGCCCGAGCGTGGTCGGCGGCTACGCCACGGCCTTCGCGGCGGCGGGCGCCGCCCTGGCCCTCACCGCCCTCGCCGTCGCCACGCTGGCGCGGGCGACTCCCGAGGCCGCCACAGAGACCGACACCGCCCCAGAACGCACCATCCAGATCAAGGAGCACCTCTCATGACCACGCGTTTCACCGACAAGTCCGTCCTGGTCACCGGCGGCGGCAGCGGGATCGGACGGGCCGTGGCGCTCGCCTTCGCCCGGGAGGGCGCCCGGGTCGCGGTCGCGGGCCGCAGCGCGGGCCCGCTCGCGGAGACGGTCGAGCTGATCGAGCGGGCGGGCGGCAAGGCCGTCGCGCTGACCGGCGACGTGGCGGACGGTCAGGACGCCGCCCGGCTGGTCCGGGAGACCGTCGAACTCCTCGGCGGCCTGGACGTCGCCGTCAACAACGCCGGGGTGTTCGGCGCGGTCGGCCCGGTCGCCGACATCGACGAGGACGAGTGGCACCGGGTGTTCGCGGTCAACCTGACCGGTACCTGGCTCGCCATGAAGCACCAGATCGGCCACATGCGGGCCCACGGCGGCGGCGCGATCGTCAACGTGTCGTCCAATCTCGGCGTCCACATGCGGGTGCCCGGCCTCGGCGCCTACGCCGCGAGCAAGGCCGCCGTCACCGCGCTGACCCGCAGCGCCGCCCTCGACCACATCGCGGACGGCGTGCGGATCACCATGGTGAGCCCCGGCCCGGTGGACACCAGCATGTCCACCCGGCCCGGCGAGAACGCCGACGACAAGGCCGCGCGGATGAAGGACAGCCTCCCCGTCGGCCGGGCGGGTGCGGTCGAGGAGGTCGCCGCTGCGGTGCTGTACCTGGCCTCGTCCGAGGCGGGCTTCACCGTCGGCGCCGACCTGGTCCTGGACGGCGGCGCCACCGCCTGACCCAACGACGGCCCAACGACCGGTCAGTGCCCCGTCGTTGGGCCGTCGCCTGATCCACCCGTGGTCCAACGGCCGGGCGGCACCCAGGTGTTGGGCCATCAGGTCACTGCTCGGCCAGCGCGTCCCGGGCCTCCTCGGTCCGGGCCCGGGCCACCACGAAGTCCTCGTCGAGCTCGACGACCAGCACGTCCGGCCCGGTGAACCAGCGGCAGCCGCGGCCGAGCCGGGGCAGCTCCGCCAGCCCCTCCGGCACCTCTGCCCCGGACTCGGCGAACACGCTCAACTCGTCGTCCTGCAAAAGCTTCTCCACCATCACCATCACCGCCGCGGCCGTCGAGAAGCGCTCCTCCCAGGGCTCCCAGCACTCCGCCGACTTGTCCGCGAGGTCGAGCCGGCCCACCGTCGGCGGATCGTCCTGGTCGAGGTCGGCCAGCAGGACGCCCCAGTGCACGCACGCCTGGTTCTCCTCCTGGTAGACCAAAGCGCCCTCCAGGACGAACAGTTCCTCCGGCGGCAGCAGTCGGTTGTGGTTGCCGGTGAGGTCCTCCCGGCGGCCGAACAGCCGGTACGCCTCGCGCAGCGCGGCCGGCAGCCGCAGGCCCAGGCGCCCTTCGGCGGCGTCGAGTTCGGCGTCGGTGAAGCCGTCGTCGGGCCGCAGCGGCTCGCCCCAGTAGGCGGCGAAGCCCTCGACCAGCGCCCGGGCGCCCGCGCGGCCCCGCAGGGATTCGGCCATCGCGGCCCGGATGTCGAATTCGGTGTCGTCCATCCGGGAACCGTACGACGCCCCACCGACAGTCCCGCCCCACCGACAGTCCGGGGCCACCGGAGGGCGTACCGGAACGGGCGGGGGCGCGCCGCACACTTCGCCCGCCCACGACCGGCCGGGGACGCGCCCCAACGCCCGTCCGCCCACGACCGGCCGAATCTGACGCGAACGCGTAATCCCACCGACACCCGTTGCTCACCGTGGGGTTTCCAACCCGTCGTGTGGGCAGGACACGGTTTCGGCCGGAACCGACGCAACGAAAGGCGGGACGCGCAAACCCATGCCGACCGCACCGCACACCAAGCCCCACCCGGGCCGCCGAAGCCGCTGGGGTGAGCACGGCCTCGCCTGGGCCTTCCTGCTGCCCTCCCTGGTGGTCTTCGTCCTCTTCATCGGCTACCCGCTGGGACGGACCGTCTACCTGAGCGGACACGCCAACGACCTGTTCGGCGCGCCCTCCCGCTACGTCGGGCTGAAGCACTACACCGAGCTGCTGACCTCGGCGGACTTCCGGCGCACGCTCGTCACCACCGCCTTGTTCACGCTGCTCACCGTGGTGCCCGGCGTGCTGGGCGCGCTGGTGCTGGTGCTGCTCCTGGAGAACCGGATCCGGGGCGTGCGGCTGCTGCGCTCCGCGTTCGCGCTGCCCTTCGCCTTCTCGGTGGCCAGCGCGTCCGTGGTCTTCGCGGTGTTCTTCAACCCCGCCAGCGGGGTGCTCAACGGCCTGCTCTCGCACGTCGGGCTGGGCCCGATCGGCTGGCTGACCGACTCCCGGTACGCGCTGGTCTCGGTGGCCGTCACCACGGTGTGGATGAGCCTCGGCTACAACGTCCTGGTGCTGTCCGCCGGCATCGGCTCGATCCCCGGCGAGATCCTGGAGGCCGCGCGGATCGACGGCGCCTCGGGGCTGCGGCTGGCCCGTTCGATCACCGTGCCGATGCTCGGTCCGAACCTGTTCTTCCTGACCGTGGTCTCCACCGTCCACTCGCTGCAGAGTTTCGGCCAGATCCACATCCTCACCAAGGGCGGCCCCGACGGCGCCACCCGGACCCTCGTCTACTCCGTCTACGAGAAGGCCTTCGCCTACGGCTCCAGCGACTTCGGCACCGCGAGTGCCCAGGCCGTGGTGCTGCTCGTGGTCGTCCTCGCCTGCACGGCCGTCCAGTTCGGCGTCCTGGAGCGGAAGGTGCACTACGCATGACCGTGACCGCCACCGAGGCCGGGCCCGGGGCCCAGGACGGGGCCGCCGCGCCGCGCCCGCGCCCCCGCGTCCTGGCCGGCCGCTCGCCGCGCGACCTGCTCGGCCGCGCCGCCGTCTACCTGCTGCTCGCCGTCGCCGTCGTCACCGTGGCCTTCCCGGTGTACTACGCGATCGCCGGCGCCTTCATGAGCCCGTCCGAACTCTCCTCCTACCCGCCGGCGCTGGTGCCCCACTCGGTCACCGGGCGGAACTTCTCCGGCGCCGTCGACACCGTCCCGCTGGCGAGGCAGTACGCCAACTCGGCGATCGTGGCGACCGTCATCACGCTCGCCCAGCTGTTCACCTCGGTCCTCGCCGCGTACGCCTTCGTGTTCCTGCCGCTCAAGGCGCGGGCCGTGGTGTTCGGGGTGTTCCTGGCGACGCTGATGGTCCCGTGGGAGGCCATCATCATCCCCAACTACCTGACGCTGTCCGGCTGGGGGCTCGGGAACACCTACTTCGGCCTGGTGCTGCCCTTCCTCGCCTCCGGCTTCGGCACCTTCATGCTGCGGCAGGCCTTCCGGCAGCTGCCCGGCGAACTGCGCGACGCCGCGCGGATCGACGGCGCGGGCCACTGGCGGTTCCTGTGGCGGATCGTCGTCCCGCTCAACAAGCCGGCCCTGGCGGCGCTGTCGATCTACGTCTTCCTGTCCGCCTGGAACCAGTACTTCTGGCCGCTCATCATCACCCGCACGGCGAACATGCAGACCCTGCAGATCGGCCTCACCTCGCTGCGCGACTCCGAGATGTCCGACCCGGGCCTGATCCTGGCCGGCGTCGTGCTCTCCCTGCTGCCCACGCTCGCCCTGGTGGTCTTCGGCCAGCGCTTCATCGTCCGCGGTCTCACCGCGGGCGCCGTCCGCTGACCCGCTGCGCCGCCTCCTCCCGCTCCTTCGAGCACGTCCCTCCCGACAGAGAGAGAACCCTCCCGTGAAGAAGAGTGCCCGCGCGCTCGCGGCCCTGCTGGTGGCCGGCCTGTCCCTGACCGCCTGTAGCTCCGGCGACTCCACCTCCGGCTCCGGCGGCTCCTCCGACGCCGCCCCCGGCGCCCAGGTGCTCGACCAGGCCTCGGGCGTCACCGGCGTCGAGTTCTGGCACTCGATGACCGGGAAGAACGCCGAGGTCCTCACCGGGCTGGTCAGCCAGTTCAACGCCGCCCACCAGGGCAAGATCGAGGTCAAGGCGCAGTTCCAGGGCAAGTACGACGACCTGGTCGCCAAGTACAAGGCCGCGGTGCAGCAGAAGGGCACCCCCGCCCTGGTGCAGGTCTACGACATCGGCACCCGGTTCATGATCGACTCCAAGCAGACCGTCCCGGCCCAGGCCTTCGCCGACAAGGACGGCTTCGCCCTCGACGACCTCGACCCGAACATCCGCAACTACTACTCCGTCGGCGGCAAGCTCGTCTCGATGCCGTTCAACTCCTCCATGCCGCTGCTCTACCTCAACGCTGACGCCTTCAAGGAGGCCGGCCTCGACCCGGCCCAGCCGCCCAAGGACCTCGCCGAACTCGGCGAGCTGGCGAAGAAGCTGACGAAGAAGGACGCCGACGGCAAGACCGTCCGCTACGGCTTCGGCGCCGCCATCTACGGCTGGTTCGTCGAGCAGCTGCTCGCCGAGTCCGGCACCATGTACTGCGACCAGGACAACGGCCGCAGCAACAAGGCCGGCAAGGCCGTCTTCGACTCCGCCCAGGGCGCGCAGATCGTCCAGTGGTGGGCCGACCTCGTCAAGGGCGGCTACGCGGCCAACACCGGCCGCAACACCGACGACGCCCAGGCCGCGTTCAAGGCCGGCACCGTCGCCATGCACCTGGAGTCCACCGGCGTGCTGCGCGGCTACACCGAGGCCGCCAAGTTCGCCGTCGGCACCGCGGCCTTCCCCAAGGTCGCCGCAGCCGACCAGGGCGGCCCGGTCATCGGCGGCGCCTCGCTGTGGATCAGCGGCCCTGGCCACTCCGACGCCGAGAAGCGCGCCGCCTGGGAGTTCGAGAAGTTCGTCACCGCCCCCGAGCAGCAGGCCGCCTGGCACACCGGCACCGGCTACTTCCCGGTCAACCGCAAGTCCCTGGACGACCCCAAGGACAAGGAGTGGGTCGCCAAGTACCCGCAGTTCCAGACGGCCATCGAGCAGCTCAAGGCCACCAAGCCCTCCCCGGCCACCGCCGGCTGCCTGCTCGGCGTGATGCCGCAGGCCCGCAAGGGCGTCGAGACCGCCATCGAGCAGACCATCGCCGGTTCCAAGACCGCCCAGCAGGCCCTGGCCGACGCGGCCAAGGAACTCCAGCCCGCCATCGACAGCTACAACAGCTCCGTGAGCTGACCACCTCCCTGCCCCACGGCCACCGGCCCGACTCACGGCCACCGGCCCGCCCTACGACGGCCCGCCCGGCGCAGCACGCGCCCGGCGGGCCGCCGCCGTCCGGGACCATCGCCCGGGAGCGCCGCTCGGGGCTCAGCCGTCGGCGTCAAGGTGCTAGGGCCCTAAGGCGTCACGCCGAGAGGGCTTCGCCGTCCTCCGGGAGCGCGCACACGGCCGCCAGCTCGTCCAGCGACAGATCCAGTGCGAACGCCAGCGCGGCGATGGTGAAGAACGACGGCGTCGGCGCCCGTCCGGTCTCGATCTTGCGCAGCGTCTCCGCCGAGACGCCGGCCACCGCCGCCACCTCGACCATGCTGCGTGCGCCGCGTGCCTCGCGCAGCAGCGCCCCGAAGCGCTCCCCGCGCTCGCGCTCCCACGGGGTCAGTGGAGTCCTCACCATGCCTTCGATACTAGGGCCTCCCTGCCGGGGTCATGCCGTGTGCCCCGCCCCGGTGCTCCCGTCCGGCCGTGCGGCCGCCCCACCTTCGACCGTGATACAAATACCGGTATAAGAATTGGATCGAGGGGAGACGACCCACCATGGTCGAAATCAAGTCGGACGCCGCCCTGGACGCGATGCGCGAAGCCGGGCGAGTGGTGGCGGACGCGCTGGCCGCCGTGCAGGACGCGGCGGCCGTGGGCGTCAGCCTGCTGGAGCTGGACGAGGTGGCGCACGGCGTGCTGCGGGCGGCCGGGGCCACCTCGCCGTTCCTCGGCTACCGGCCGTCCTTCGCGCCCGTGCCGTTCCCGGCCGTCATCTGCGCCTCGGTGAACGACGCCGTCGTGCACGGCATCCCGGGCGGCTACCGGCTGCGCGACGGCGACCTGGTGAGCATCGACTGCGGCGCCCTTCTGGACGGCTGGGCCGGGGACTCCGCCGTCAGCTTCACCGTCGGCGCCGCCCGGCCCGAGGACGCGGCACTGATCGACACCACCCGGCGCGCCTTGGAGGCCGGGATCGCCGCCGCCGTGGTCGGCAACCGGATCGGTGACATCGCGCACGCCATCGGCAAGGTCGCCCGCGCCGGGCGCTACGGCCTGCTCGAAGGCTTCGGGGGGCACGGCATCGGGCGGAGCATGCACGAGGACCCGCACGTGCCCAACGAGGGCCGCCCGGGCCGGGGTTACCCGCTGCGCCCCGGCCTGGTGCTGGCGCTGGAGCCGATGCTGACGGCGGGCGGCCGGGGCGACTACCACACCGACCCGGACGGCTGGACGCTGCGCACCACGGACGGCAGCCGCGCCGCGCACATCGAGCACACCGTCGCCATCACCGAGGACGGCCCGCGCGTCCTGACCCTCCGGTAGCCGGGGCGCTGCGGGCGGGTGCGCATCCGGGCGGGAGCAACAGGCCGTAGGCGAACGGTCCTTGTCCGAACCCGGGCGCCCGTCCGACCGGCTGGAATGAGCCGAATCTGTGGCGGATTTGTGACAAAGCTTCGCCAACACCCTGCCCTGGCACGCTATTCGCGGCCGTAGTGTTCCAGTTATGTCACCGAAGAGCCGCATACCTGCCCCGGACGCGGGCGACACCTGGGTGCCGCGCCCGCGGCGCCGTGAGACCCCGATCGGATTCCTGGGTCACACGGTCACGTTCCTCGGCTGCTGCACTCTCGGCGGTGTCCTGCTGGCCGGCCTCATCCTTCCCGCGGCGGGCGCCGTCGGGCTCGGGGCCAAGAGCAGCGCCGAGGGCTTCGAGAGCATCCCCGACGACTTCAAGGCGCCGGCGCTGACGCAGGCCACACAGGTCTTCGACGCCAGGGGCGGCCTGATCGCCAAGGTCTACGAGCGGGACCGCACGGTGATACCCGCCGAACAGATGTCACCGCTGATGCGCCAGGCGCAGGTGGACATCGAGGACGCCCGCTTCTACGAGCACGGCGCCGTCGACCTCAAGGGCATCCTGCGGGCGATCACCAAGAACGCGGAGAGCGGCGCCGCCGTCCAGGGCGCGTCGACGCTGACCCAGCAGTACGTGAAGAACGTCAACGTGGAGAAGGCCGGCGACGACCCGGTGGCCGTCCTGGAGGCGCAGCGCAAGACGCTCGGCCGCAAGATCCAGGAACTCCGGTACGCCATCAAGCTGGAGGAGGACCTGACGAAGGATCAGATCCTCACCAACTACCTGAACATCACCTTCTACGGCCATCAGGCGTACGGCATACAGGCGGCCGCCCAGCGCTACTTCAGCAAGGACGCGAAGGACCTCGCCCTCCCCGAGGCGGCCATGCTCGCCGGGCTGGTGCAGAACCCGTCCCAGTACGACCCGAAGCTGCACCCGGTGGCCGCGCAGAAGCGCCGGGACACCGTCATCGACAAGATGGTCGAGAACAAGCACATCACCGCGGACCAGGCCAAGGAGGCGAAGGCCGCCCCGCTGGGCCTGAAGTACCGGGACCCGCAGAACGGTTGCATCACCGCCCAGGCTGGCATGGGCTTCTTCTGCGACTACGTGCGCCACGTGGTCAAGCAGGACCCGGTGTTCGGCAAGAGCGCCGCCGAGCGCAAGAAGCTGTGGGACACCGGCGGCCTCAACATCTACACCACGCTGGACCCGGAGAAGCAGGCCGCCGCCCAGAACGCCGTCTCCGAGCAGGTGTACGTGACCGACCCGGTCTCGGCGGCGATGACGATGGTCGAGCCCGGCACCGGCAAGATCCTGGCGATGGCGCAGACCCGCCCCTACGGTCTGGCGAAGGAGAAGAACCAGACCGTCGTCAACTACAACGTGGACGCGGCGATGGGCGGCGGCATCGGCTTCCAGCCCGGCTCCAACTTCAAGCCGATCGTGGCCGCCGCCGCCCTGGAGGCCGGCCTGCCGCCCACCCAGCGGTACGACTCGCCCAACCGCATGGACTGGCCGACGATGAGGACCTGCGACGGCACCTGGAAGAACCTGAGCAAGGGCAAGAAGGAGGGCAGCATCCCGAACGAGAGCGCGCGCGAGGTCGGCCCGTACGAGCTCAAGGAGGCGATGGCCCTCTCGGTGAACACCTACTTCGTGCAGATGGAGCAGGAGATCGGCCTCTGCGCGGTCAAGCAGATGGCCAACAAGCTGGGCGTCACCGGCAAGGCCAGCGGTGACCCGTTGCAGGAGCTGCCCGCCCTCGGCCTCGGCACCCAGGAGGTGAGCCCGTTGACGATGGCGAACGTGTACGCGAGCTTCGCCGCCCGCGGCACCTACTGCGCGCCGCTGGCGATCAACAAGATCTCCACGGTGGACGGCAAGGACGTCCCGGTGAGTCCGGCCAAGTGCACCGAGGCGATGTCCACGGACACCGCCGACGTGATCAACAGCGTGCTGCTCGGCGTGACCGAGAAGGGCACCGCCAAGGACCTCAGGCTGGACGACCGCCGGCAGATCGCGGCCAAGACCGGGACGACGGACGAGAAGAAGTCGGCCTGGTTCACCGGCTACACCGGCAACCTGGCCGGCTCGGTCTGGCTGGGCAGCCCGGGCACCAAGGTGCCGATGAAGAACATCCGGATCGGCGGCCACTACCAGCAGGAGGTCTTCGGCGCGACCGGCCCGGGCCCGATCTGGGAGCAGGCGATGAGCGACGCCGTCCGGAACATGCCGGAGAAGGAGTTCCCGACGGTCTACATCCCGGACCCGCCCAAGCGCGACCCGAACTGCGCCACCCCCAGCGGCTCGCCGACCGGCTCCTGCGGGAGCGGCTCGGGCAAGCAGCGCCCGAGCAGCCCCGGCAACCCGAGCAGCCCCGGCAACGCGAGCACTCCGGGCAACGCGAGTACCCCGGGCAGCACGGGCAGCACGGGCAACCCGGTCGGCCCGCTCAACCCGAACAGTCCGGTGGGCCGCTCCGCGCCGTCCGGGCAGTCCACGCAGTCCGGGCAGTCCGGGCAGTCCACCCCGCTGGCCCCCGCCGCGCCGGCCGACCCCGGCGACAACCAGGACCAGTGAACCGCCCGGCCCCGCCTGAGTACCCGTACTCAGGCGGGGCCGCGGCCCGGCGGCGGACGATGGGTGCCATGCCGCACAGCATCCTCGGCGTCCCCGCCGTGTTCTGGCCCTCGATCGGCTACCTGGCCGGGTACCTGGTGATCGGGTTCGCCGCCGCCCGCGAACTGCGCGCGGGCACCAGCGCGGCCAACGCGGTCCGGCAGTGGACCGCCGTCGTCTGGACGATGCCCGGCTTCCTGCCGGCGATGGTCGTCAACCCGTTCCCGGACGGCAGTGCGGCCCGCTTCCTGTCCGCCACCGCCGTGGGCGCGGCGGGCAACGCGGCGCTGCTCGCCCTGCTCGCCCACGCGGTGGGGCTGCCGTAGCGCGGATGCTACCGCGCCTCGACCGGCTCGCCGGTGTCCTGGTCCAGGTTGAAGACCCGCCGGTAGGAGTCGGTGACCACGGTGATCTGGTCCCGGCCGGTCCAACTCGCCTCCACCAGCCGGGCGTCGTCCGGCGCCCGGCCGATCTGGGCCAGTGACCAGCGCCGCCCGGACCAGCCCGCGCCGACCTCCAGCAGCACCTGCCAGTCGTCGTTGTCCTTCGGCGCGGTGGCGTACGAGCGGTGCACCACGACCAGGGCCAGCTCCGGCCGGGCCGGGGCGGTCTCCCGGCTGCGCGTCTCGGCCGCCGAGACCTTGTGCGCGGCCAGCACGCCGAGCAGGAACACCACCCCGGCCGTCACCGTGACCGCCCGGGTGGCCGTCCGTACGGCGGTGCGCCGGTCGCCCAGCCAGGCGGCGGCGATCAGCGCGGCCAGCGCCGCGCCGAGCAGCAGCTCGGGCCGGTTGAGCAGGTCGGCGACCAGCATCAGCCCGCCCGAGCGGCTCTCCCACTGCCCCTCGGTGTAGAGCAGCACGGCGGCCGCCCCGCCCGCCAGCAGCAGCCGGACCAGGGTACGCCTGGCCTTCGGCATCCGGTTCCTCATCGTCCCCCCGTCCGATGCGTCACAGCTCTGCGAGCAGCTTGCGGCCCTCCGGCCAGTCGCCCAGCCCGGAGCCCGAGTTGAGGTGCCCGTACGCGCCCGGCTCGACGTACCGGGCGCCCCACGCGTCGGCGAACAGCCGGGCCCGCTCGGGGCTGACCCACGGGTCGTCGGTGCTGGCGACGACCACGGCCGGGAACGGGAACGGCGCCAGGGCCACCGGGCGGAAGCCGGTCAGCTCCGGGACCTCGGCGGTGTCGATGTCCGCGGGGGCGACCAGCAGCGCGCCGCGCACCGCGGCGGTCCGCCCGGCGGGCGCGGCGGCCACCCAGCGGGCCACCGTGACGCAGCCGAGGCTGTGGGCGACCAGCACCACCGGCCCGTCGGCGGCGGCCCCGGCCACCGCCGCGTCCACCCGGGCGATCCAGTCGCTCTGGTCGGGGTGGTCCCAGTCCGCCTGCTGGACCCGGCGGAAGGCGTCCGGTTCGGCGGCCTCCCAGCGGGTCTGCCAGTGCTCGGGGCCCGAGTCCTGGTAGCCGGGCAGGACGAGGTAGGTGGTGCGGTCCGGCATGGGCTCCTCCGGTGTGCGGTCGTGGCGGGCAGCAGGAGTCTAGGACGCGGGCAGCCGCGGCCCGCAGCCGGGCGGTGACCGGGCGCGCACGGCCCCCGGCGGGCGCGTACGCCCGGTGACGCGCCGCAGTACGCCCGGTGCGCCCTGTTGCCAACGGCGCGGCCGGTGCGGGAGGTTGGTCCGGGCCCGCGGCCGGTGGCCACCGGTCGGGGTCCACGCCGTGTCGGACGCTCGACCATGTGGAGGGATGTCGGCGATGACATCGAAGATCCTGCTCGTCACCGGGGACGCCGCCGAGTCGCTGGAGGTGTTCTACCCGTACCAGCGGCTGCGCGAGGAGGGCTACCAGGTCGACATCGCCGCTCCGACCAG
The DNA here is from genome assembly GCF_042677305.1 of Kitasatospora sp. NPDC127121. Classification (NCBI taxonomy): domain Bacteria; kingdom Bacillati; phylum Actinomycetota; class Actinomycetes; order Kitasatosporales; family Streptomycetaceae; genus Kitasatospora; species Kitasatospora sp. NPDC127121. The sequence continues at coordinate 37,337 of NZ_JBHXTQ010000077.1, forward strand.
GAAGCGACTCCAGTTCGTCGTCCACGACTTCGTCGACGGCTACGACACCTACACCGAGAAGCCCGGCTACACCTGGCCCGCCGACCTCGCCTTCGCCGACGTCGACCCGGCCGACTACGTCGCGCTGGTCATCCCCGGCGGCCGCGCCCCCGAGTACCTGCGCAACGACCCGGACGTGCAGCGGATCGTCCAGCACTTCTTCGCCGGCGACAAGCCGGTCGCGCAGATCTGCCACGGCCCGCTGATCACCGCCGCCGCCGGGGTGCTGTCCGGCCGCCGCAGCTCCGCCTACCCGGCGCTGGCGCCGGACGTGAAGGCGGCGGGCGCCGAATTCGTCGACGGCGAGGCGGTGGTGGACGGCGTGGTCGTCTCGGCCCGCGCCTGGCCCGACCACCCGGCGTGGCTGCGCGCGTTCATCGAGATCCTGCGCACCAAGGCACCGGCCTCCTGACCCGCCCCGGCCCGCCGCCCCCCCCCCCCCCGCCCGGGCCCCGGGCCCCGCCCGCCCCGAGGGTGCCGCCCCGCCCCGCGACGCCGCCGCGGCGCCCCGGAGGCTGACGACCGCCCCGCAGCCGCCCTGCCATGGTGTCAAAGACCGTGGCAGTGGCGGAGGTTGACCGCCCTGCCGGCCGAACCAGGGAGGACGTCATGACCACCGACCCAGCCGCCACCACCCGGCGCCGCCGACGCGGGCCGGCCCTGCGCGCCGCCGTCGCGGCCCTCGCGGGTGCGGGCCTGATCGCCGCGCTCGCCCCGGCCGCCGCCGCCCAGGACACGGCCCGCCCGGCGAGTGCCACCGAGCGCAGCGCCGACTGGACGGCCCTCGACACGGCCCTCGCCGACCTGACCGCGAAGAACGTCGCCACCTCCTCCCTCGCCGGCGTACGGGAGAACGGCCGGCTCGTCCACCGCGCAGCCGGCGGCGTCGCCCGGCTCGGCGCCGACACCCCCGCCGACCCCGTGGGCCGCTTCCGGATCGGCAGCACCACCAAGACCTTCGTGGCCACCGTGCTGCTCCAACTCGTCGGCGAGGGACGGCTGGGACTGGACGACCGCCTGGAGAGCCTGCTGCCCGGCGCGGTGCCGAACAGCGCGGACATCACCGTCCGCGAACTCCTCAACCACACCAGCGGCGTCGCCGACTACACCCAGGACCCGGCCTTCAACTCCTACGACCAGAACTGGCTCGACTCCGGCCGCTACACGTCCTACAGCCCGCAGGACCAGGTGGACCTCGCCGACAAGTACCCGCCCGCCTTCCGCCCCGGCCAGGACTGGCAGTACTCCAACACCAACTACGCCCTGGTCGCGCTGATCATCGAACACCTCACCGGCCACGGCTGGAACGAGGAGGTGGAACGCCGGATCATCCGCCCGCTCGGCCTGACGGGCACCTCGATGCCGCTCTACTCCCCGGCCATCCCCGGCCCGCACGCCCACGCCTACCTCAAGCTCGACAGCGGCCCGGCCGACGTCACCGCGCTCAACCCCTCCATGGCCGGCCCCTCCGGCGCGGGCATCTCCACCACCGCGGACCTGACGACGTTCATCCGCGCCCTGCTCGGCGGCCGGCTGCTGCGCCCCGCCGAACTCGCCGAGATGCAGAAGACCACCGCCCACGGCGGGGGCCAGGCCTACGGGCTCGGCCTCCAGCGGGTGGACACCCCGTGTGGCGCGTTCTGGGGCCACGCCGGAGGGATCCCCGGCTACAGCACGATGATGCTCGGCTCGCTCGACGGGAAGCGCCAGTTCGCCAACAGCACGACCTTCTACGACACGCCGGATCCGGCCGCGGCCCTCGCCGCCTGGCAGCGGGTGGTGAACGCCGGCGTCTGCGGCGGGCAGGGGTAGGGCGTGGGCTGCGGGTCGGACCGCCCCCTACGCTGTCCGGCGACAGGAACGGCCGACCGTCACCAGGAGGACGAGACATGGCAGAGCCGCTGATCGCCGCAGTCGGGGGCAAGGCGCCCACCGTCGACCCGAGCGCCTTCCTCGCACCGAACGCCGTCGTGGTCGGGGACGTGACGATCGGCCCCGGCGCGGGCGTCTGGTACGGGGCGGTGCTGCGCGGCGACGCCGAGTCCATCACCGTGGGCCAGGACAGCAACATCCAGGACAACTGCACCCTGCACGCCGACCCCGGCTTCCCGCTGGTGGTCGGCGAGCGGATCTCGGTCGGGCACAACGCGGTGCTGCACGGCTGCGCGGTCGAGGACGACGCCCTGGTCGGGATGAACGCCACCGTGCTCAACGGCGCCCGGATCGGCGCCGGTTCGCTGGTCGCGGCGGGCGCGGTGGTGCCGCAGGGGATGCGGGTGCCGCCCGGCTCGCTGGTCGCCGGAGTCCCGGCCAAGGTCCGCCGCGAGCTGACCGAGGACGAGAAGGCCGGCATCAAGGCCAACGGCGAGGGCTACCTGCTGCTGGCCGCCGCCCACCGCGAGCTCGAACCCCTGGCGCAGCCCCAGCCCCAGGCCTAATTCTGGACGCCGACCGGAGCCGCCGTGGCCGGAGCCGCCGCGGCCCGCTCGGGTGCGGCGGGCACGGACCGGCGCCGGTCGGCCGCCCAGGCGAGCACCGCGATCAGCGCGCCCGAAGCGGCCAGGACGGCGCCCACCAGGGTCGGCGCCGTCCAGCCGAACCCGGCGTCCAGGGCCAGCCCGCCGAAGTAGGCGCCCTGCGCGTTGGCCAGGTTGAACGCGCCCTGCACCGTCGCCGAGGCCAGCGTCGGCGCGCTGCGCGCCTTCTGCAGGACCAGCGTCTGCACCGCCGGCACGATCGCGAAGCCGAACAGCCCGATCAGCACCACCGTGACGGCGGCCGACCAGCGGGCGTGCGCGGTCACCGCGAACAGCGCCAGGGTGGCGGCCAGCAGCACGAAGGCGGCGCAGACCGTCGGGCGCAGCGCCCGGTCGGCCGCGAACCCGCCGATCACGTTGCCGATCGTCATCCCCACGCCGAACAGTGCCAGCACCAGCGTCACCGAGCCGGTGGCGTACCCGGAGACCTCGGTGAGCAGCGGCGCGATATAGCTGTAGCAGGCGAAGAAGCCGCCGCAGCCGAACACCACGGTGGCCAGCGCCAGCCACAGCTGCCCGTCCCGGAAGGCCCGCAGCTCGTGCCGCAGCCCGGCCTGGCCGGGGGAGGGCAGCGACGGCACCAGCCGGGCGATGGCGAGCGTCCCGGCGGCGGCGATCAGGACGACCACCAGCATGGTCGCCCGCCAGCCCAGGTGCTGGCCGAGCAGCGTGGCGGCCGGCACGCCGACGATGTTGGCGATGGTCAGGCCGGAGAACATCACGGCCACCGCCCGGGCCCGGCGGTGGGGGGCCACCAGTTCGGCCGCGGCCACCGCGCCGGCCCCGAAGAACGCGCCGTGCGGCAGTCCGGTGATCAGCCGGGCGGCGGCCAGCGTCCAGAAGTCCGGTGCGAGCGCGCACAGCAGGTTGCCGGTGGCGAACAGCCCGGCGAGCGCCACCAGCACCGCCTTGCGCGGCCGGCCGGAGGCCAGCGCGGTGAGCAGCGGGGCGCCGATGACCACGCCCAGCGCGTACGCGGATATCAGCCAGCCGGCCTGCGGGATGGAGACGTGCAGATCGTCGGCGACCTGGGGGAGCAGGCCCATGGCGGCGAATTCGGTGGTGCCGATGGCGAACGCGGTGACGGCCAGCGCGAGCAGCGCGAGAGGCAAGGGGGTGACTCCGGGGTGACGCCCGCGGACGGGGAGGCGCGGCGGGACGGGGGGATTCGTTCGTCCGGCATCCTAATCCGGCCGGATGACGCCGCCGTGAGGTGCGTGTGACGGGAGGGGGTCGCCAGTACGGCGTCCACGCGCGAGACTGGGTGCATGTGCCGCAACATCAAGACGTTGCGCCCGCCGGTGACGCTCGACGCCGACGAGGACGACTTCCGCGCCGCCGCGCTGCAGTACGTCCGCAAGGTGTCCGGGTTCCGCGCCCCGGCGGCGCACAACCGTGAGGCCTTCGACCGGGCCGTGGACGCGGTCGCCGAGGCCACCGCCCGGCTGCTCACCGAGCTGGAGGTCCGCGGCGTGCCCGCCCGGGCGGCCGAGGCCACCGCGTAGGCCGACCGCCGTTCGGCGGGCCCGCCGACCGCGGCCGCGCATCGGGACCAGGAGATCGGGACAATCCGGACAGGAGATGGAGATGACCCCCGCGAACCGTTACGTGCTCACCTTCCCCGGCACCCCCGGCACCCAGGCCCCGCAGGACGTCGTCGTGGTCGTCCGCACCAGCGCGACGGGCCCAGGCGGACACCCGGTGTACGAGGACGCCAGCGGCATCGTCCGCGCCGAGATCAGCAACGCCGGCGAGGTCCGGATGCTCGCCAGCGGCGGCCACCAGTCCCCGCACCTGCCGGTCCACGCCGAGCCGCTGCCCTGACGGCTGCCCTGACCGTTGCCCTGGCCGCTGCCCTGACCGCCGTCCTGGCCGTCCGGCATCCGCGGACGATTTCCGCGAACCACCGGGGTGCCGTCCGCCCCTGGGGCAGAATCGGCGGCATGACCACAGCGCGCTGGCAGGGCACCGTCGTCGCCGAGAGCGACGAGACCGTCGTCGTCGAGGGCAACCACTACTTTCCGGTCGAATCCGTCCGGACCGAATTCCTGCGCCCGTCCGACACCACCACCGTCTGCGGCTGGAAGGGCACCGCCGGTTACTACACGCTGGACGTGGACGGGCGGACCAACCCCGACGCGGCCTGGTACTACGCCGACCCGAAGCCGGAGGCCGAGGAGATCCGCGGCCGGGTGGCGTTCTGGCGCGGGGTCGAGATCACCGGGTAGGGCGTACCCCGGGGGCGGAGGGGGTACCGGACATCCATGGCAGTCTTCCGTAAACCCGGACGTTCCAGGCCTGTCCCCGAGCCCGCCCCGACCCCCGTGCCCGCCCCCGTGCCCGACGCCGGCCTGGCCGGCGAGCTCGCCGAACTGGTCGAGCAGGCCGAGCAGCCCGAGGGCGAGTGGCAGATCGCCGAGTACCGGGCCGGCCGTGGCCGTGGCCGGGCCCTGGTGGCGAACGTGGCCCACCTGCTCGGCCGGGGTGGCCGGGTCGCCGCCAAGGGTGCCGCGTTCGGCGGCCGGGCCCTCACCGAGCAGCTGGTGCAGGCCGCGCCGCGGATCCCCGTGCGCGACCTCGCCACGCTGCGCGCCCAGCACCCCGGCGCGGCCGACCCCGAGGCGCTGGCCGACCTGCTGGTCACCGGCGCGGCCCGGGCCTCCGGCGCGCTCGGCGCCGGCGTGGGCGCGGCGGCGATGCTGCCGGTGCCGCCCGCGATGCCGGTGGAGATCGCGGCCGAGACGCTCGCCGTCGCGGCCGTGGAGATCAAGCTGATCGCCGAACTGCACGAGGTCTACGGCGCCCGGGCGCCTGGCAGTGTCACCCAGCGGGCCGGGGCCTACCTGAGCGCCTGGGCCAACCGCCGGGGGATCGACGCGAAGCTGCTGTCCCGGCCGGCCGGGTTCGCCGCCCTGGCGCTCGGGGCGGAGGTGCGCCAGCAGCTCAGCCGCCGGCTCACCCGCAGCTCGCTGCGCCGCCTGCCGTCGCTCACCCCGCTGCTGGTCGGCGCCGGCATCGGCGCCACCGTCAACCGGCGCGACACCCGCCGGCTGGCCGGCGAGGTCCGCGCGGACCTGCGTGCGCGTCCCCCGGTCGACCGCGCCTACTGGGCCGCCGCGGCGCCGGCGGTGCGGGGCGAGGTCGTCCCGGGGGACTGAGGTTTCTGGTCGGGTCCTGTCCGGCGGGGGGCTCCTGGCTAGAGCCTGTCCGGCGGGGCCGGGGCGGCCGCGCCCCGGCCGGCCTTGACGCCGTTCACCATCGCCTGGTGTATCGCCCGCGCGGTGGTCTCGTCGGCCGCCGGGACGGGGCTGCCGGTCACCGTGTACCAGTCCAGCGCGCCGGAGTACTGGACGGTGAGCCGGGCCTCGCCGTCCACCCAGGTGGTGTGCACGGTGAGGTCGCCGGAGATGGGGCCGATCTCGGTGGTGGCGACCCCGCCGGGGCCGCTGATGATCGACTGGGTGGTCCAGGTCGCCCACGACGTGCGCGGGTCGACGGGCGGTCGGGCCTGCCTGCCGTTTTGATCGTGTTCGGTCATGCGCTTATCCTCCCCCGCCGGTGAGCCGCTGTCCGGGCAGCGACACCTGCGGTCGCGAAGACCGCCCGGTCCCACCGGGCGGTCGGGTGCTCACAGCTGTTCAGCGGTCCGGACCGGACTCCTCCAGGGTGGGCTCGCCCTCCGCCTGGGAGGTGTCCTGCGCGTGCAGGTTCTGCATCGAGGTGATGCCCTCTTCGGGATCCGCGGCGCGGACGTCCTCGTCACGGTCCGTGCTCATCTCGGCCCGTTCGCTCATGTCGGTCATGGCGGGCTCCGTCTCCTCGGCCGGTCCGGGCGCGCTCCGAGCCGGGGTGCGGCAGGGCCGGGTCTGTCTCTCACCCCCCAGCCTGCCCCCGCCCCGGCCCCGGGGCCAGCCGAACGGCCTAGGGGCTCTCTTTCGGATCACGCCGGGCGCGCGACGCCGGAGCACGCACCTCGCCGCGTTGTCGTCGGTCGCCGAT
>NZ_JBHXTQ010000078.1:0-43340 GCF_042677305.1 Kitasatospora sp. NPDC127121
CCCGGCGCGGTTGGCTGTGAGCCGACCGCGCCGGGCCGGACCCCTGGGGGGTGGGGGTCAGGGAAAGGTGGTCAGCAGGTGCCCGCCGCGCGGTCGCGCACGACCAGGTCGGTGCGGCCGGGGGTGGAGTCCAGCCAGACGACCCGGGTGCCCTGGTCGGCGGCGGGCTGGTCCTGGCCGCCCCGGTCGCAGGAGAGGCGCTGCGGGGTGCCGCCGCCGGTCGGGAGCTGCCAGAGCTTGGGCAGCGCGGCGTTGGTCCAGCCGCCGGCGGGCTTGGTGCTCTGGACCTTGTAGGTGACGGCCTGGTCGGAGGCGGTGAGGTCGCTGCCGGGCGTCGGGGCGTTCGGCGAGTCGGCGGCCAGCACCTCGTTCACGCCGGAGCCGTCCAGGGCGCCGGAGCGGATGGAGGCGCGGGCGGCCGCGCCGGCCGGGGTGTCCAGCCACAGCAGCCGGCCGCCGGCGAGCCGGGCGGAGGAGGCGGTGGTCGCGGCGGCGCCGGGGGCGGCGTGCGCGGTGTACTGCGCGGTGACCTTGCCGGCGGCGATCGAGTAGACGGTCGGCGCGGTGACGTACTGCTTCCCGTCCTGCCAGGACTCGGTCCAGGCGAGGTAGCCGTCCTTGAGGGTGAGGTCGTCCGGGTGGTGCCCGTCGGCCAGCGGCAGTTCGACCGCGGGGGCCCCGTCGTGGGACAGCCACAGGCTGGTGCGGCCGGCGGCGGAGTCGTGCACGGTGAAGGCGATGTCGCCGCCGGAGACCTGCGGGTTGCCGGGCTCCTTCCCGTCGGCGCGGAACAGGCTGCGGACCGGGCCGGCGCCGGACAGCGGTGCGGTCAGCAGCTCCCGGCTGTGGTCCTTGGCGGTGGTGCCGATGGCCTTCCACACGGCGTTGGTGCCGTCGGTGGAGGGCCAGCTGTGGTAGCGGCCGTCGTCGGGGCTGAGCCGGACGGGGGCGCCGCGCCCGGTGGTGGAGCCGGTGTACAGCGCGGTGGTGCCGGGCAGGGTGCCGCCCGTGCCCTTGACCGGGTCGGGGGCGGGGGCCATCGCCACCCAGTGCCCGCCGCCGGCGGCCGGGGGCGCCATCGAGTAGGAGAGGTTGCGTGCCAGCGTGCGGCTGTCCATGCCGATCCGGCTCTCCCAGCCGGCCTTGATCCCGTGCGCGTCGAACGCGGCTGCCACGGTGCGCAGTTGGGCGTGGCTGAGGCCGAGGTCGCGGCCGGCCGCCAGTGCCGCGTTGCGCCCGGCCACGAAGTCGTCGAGCGGGGTGAGGTAGGCGGTGAGCGCCCGGTAGACCACCCGGTCGGCGGTGAGCGGGTCGAGGGTGCGCCGGATGTCCCACAGGGCGCCGCTGAAGATGGTGGCGTTGAGGTGCTGTCCGCCGTTGTCGACCGTGCCGCCGAGGTAGTCGTCCACGGTGGTGCGGTGGTCGTCCATCCGCCGGTCCGCGCAGGCCTGCGGGGTGCCGGTGCGGCACTTGCTCTCGCCGAGCAGCGCCGCCGCCGGGTCGTTCATGGACATGCCGCGGGCGGTGACCTCGATGGCGTTGCCGAAGTAGTCGGCGAGCCCCTCGTTCATCGCGCCGGCCTGGCCCATGCCGGCCAGGTCGGCGGTGTTCGATATGACGCCGTGGGTCATCTCGTGCCCGGCGATGTCGAGGGCGGCGGAGAACGGGTAGTAGTTGGGGCCCCCGCTGCCGTAGACCATCTTCTTCCCGTCCCAGTACGCGTTGGCGTAGGGGGCGCCGTCCTGGGTCACGTTGACGACGGAGGTGATCGCGCCGCCCTTGCCGTCCAGGCCGTTGCGGCCGAAGCGGTCGTGGTAGAAGTCGTACACGATACCGGCGTTGACGCTGGCGTCGGTGGCGCCGCTGGTGCCGGCGGAGGCCGGGAAGTCCGGGCCGGGGGAGTGGGCCGGGGGGAGGTCGGCGGGGATGCCGCCGCCGAAGTCCATCTCGTCCCGGCCGCCCGCGTCGTAGGTGGTGATGGTGGCGGGCCGGGTGAGGTCGGTGAGCTGGTAACTGCCGTCCGGCAGGCGGGCGATGTTCACCTTGGCGGAGTTGCCGCGGGCGTCCGGCGCGGTCCCGGTGGCGGGTTCGAGGCCGGCCGCGGCGGCGCGCTGGTCGGTGCCGCCCGCCGGGAGCGGGGCGCGGGTGTCGTAGGCGAGGGCGACCACGCCGACGGTGGCGTCCACGAAGACCTCGCGGGCCGCCGGGCCGCCGGTCGCCGGGTCGGCGGCGTGCACGGTGAAGCGCTGGGCGAGCCGGCCGGCGCCGTCCGGCAGGACGACCAGGCCGTGGTCCTCGGCGGTGGCCGCGGCCCGGGCCTTCGGGTCCTGGACGGAGCCGAGCGCCAGGTCCCGCAGGGCGGCGGCCGGGACGGTGGCGGTGGTCGGCACGGTCAGGCCGGTGAAGTACTTGCCGCCGACCGACTCGACGCGCTGCCCGGCGCCCTCGCCCGTCAGGTGCACCAGGTACTGCGCGCCGAACACGGGCACGCCGTCGTGGCGCTGCTCGAACCTGACGGTGCGCCGGCCGTCGGGGGTGCTCTCGGAGCCGACCTCGGCCAGCTCGCCGGGGTCGACGTGGTAGCGGTCGGCGTGGGCCGCGAGGTGGGCGCGGGCGGCGTCGGCGGGGCTGCCTACGGCCGGCTCGGCCAGGCCGGTGACCAGCTGCGGGGCGGCGGTGTCCTGACCGGCCACCAGGGAGGGCACCGGGTCGGGGGCGGTCGCGGGCCCGGCCAGCGCGGGCGGCGCGGCCAGGGCCAGCGCCACCACGGCGGTGGCGCTGATGCCGAGTGCTGTGGACGTGCGGGAACGACGGGGCACGGAGGTCCTCTCGCAGGGCCGAACGGTGGTCGCGGCGGACCGGCCGCGCCGGACCACCGCGACGATCACGATAAGTCATCCAACGTCATATGTCGATAGACTTTCTATGTGCCCTCGGAGGGCCGGAACCCGACCCCCGCAACCGGCCCGCAACCGGCCCCGGAAACCCCCAACCCGCCCCGCCCGGCGAGCGATTCGTTCAAGACGCCACCACACCCCCCGACCGACACTGACCCCCATGACCGATCGCGCCTTCACCCCCGCCGCCGGCCGCCTCGGCCCCGTACGCCTCTACGACCCCATCGTCTCCCTCACCCGCGAACGCCTGTGGCGCAGCCTGCTCGCCATGCACGTGGCCCCCCGCCCCGACGACGTGATCCTCGACGTCGGCTGCGGCACCGGCTCCCTGGCCGTCCTCCTCGGCCGCGTCGAACCACGCGCCCGCGTCATCGGCGTCGACCCCGACCCCACCACCCTCGAAGTGGCCCGCCGCAAGGCCGCCGCCGCCGGCGTCACCCCCGAATGGCACATCGGCATGGGCGACGCCGTCGCCGACCTCGTGGGCGCCGAAACAGCCGACACCGTCGTCTCCAGCCTCGTCCTCCACCAGTGCCCCATCCCCATGAAACAGGCCGTCCTCGCCTCCATGCACACCGCGCTGCGCCCCGGCGGCAAGCTCGTCATCGCCGACTTCGGGCGCCAGCGCACGGCCGCCATGCGCCTGGCGTTCCGCATCGTGCAACTGGCGGACGGCAAGGAGGACACCCAGCCCAACGCCGACGGCATCCTGCCCCGGCTGATCACCGAGGCCGGCTTCCACGGCGTGCGCGAGACCGAGACCGTCTCCACGCTCACCGGCTCGCTGTCGTTCTACGTCGCCCGCCGCGCGTAGGCCGCGCCCGCGCCGCCCGCCGGGTTCCCCGCCCGTTGGGTTCCCCGTGCGACCGGGGGAGATGACGCACCGGCAGGCCCGCACCTCCTGCTCAGCCGAGCGCCGTGTACTTCACCCGCTCCTGGAGCGGAGTCAGGCACTCCGTCAGCCGGCGTGCCTCGATGCTCTCCACGCGGTCGGGCGGTTCGTCCTCGTCCCCGGCCCAGCACATGTAGATGTCGACCGGCCCGTGCAAAAGGGCCGCGGACACCAGCGCCGCCAGGAACTCCCGTGAGTGCTTCTGCGCGAGGAACTCCTCGCGCTCCTCGTCCCGCATCGCGTCGACGAGCGCCATCGCGTCGGCCGTGTCGGTGAACCCCTCCCACTCGAACCGGGAGCTGTTGAACCCGCAGCCGCAGCCCTCGTGCGAGCCGACGCAGGTCACGTGCGGTGAAGTGAAGCGGGCTCGAACGGGCGCGTCGGCGGCAGTCTCGCGAACCCCGCAGTAGCAGGTCCCGAGCTGCGGACCGGCGGCGCAGGGGATCGGCAGCACGGGCTGTTCGGTTCCGATCCACACCATCAGACACATGCGGACGAGGCTACGCCCGGCCCGAGGCACCCGCCGGACTGCCTGCCCGGCCCGGGCCGCCCGCCGGGCCCGAGGCGCGCAGCACCGGGAGCACCGCCGACGGCGTCAGCCCCGTCATCTCCCGCATCTGGCGGCTGAAGTGCGCCTGGTCCGCGAAGCCGCCCGCCAGCGCCGCCTCGGCGAGCGTGCGCCCCTCGCCCAGCGCGTCGGCGGCGCGGGCCAGCCGCCGCCAGATCCGCCAGCGCGCCAGCGGCACCCCCAACTGCCGCCGTGCCAGCGCCCGCAGGCGCTGCGGCGACAGTCCCACCCGGGCCGCCAGCCCCGGCAGCGCGACCCGGTGGTCCGTCAGCGCCTCCATCGCCGCCCACAGCCGCACGTCCACCTCGGCCGACGGCAGCACCCCGGACGGACACAGGTCCTCCTCCGCCAGGTCCCGCCACTGGGGCGCCACGGTGACACCGTCACCGCACCCCGCCCGCAGCCGGTCCGCGAACGCGCAGTGCGGATCGACGAAGAACGCCGACACCCCCCGGACCGGCGCCATCCGGTGCCACACCATCGGCGCCACCACCACCGCCGCGCCCCGGTGGCGGACCCCGGCCCCGTCCACGATCGTCACCTCGCCGCCCGCCGCCGCGACGGCAACCTGGAACGCGGCGTGCCGGTGTGACGTACTGTCCGCCAACGGCCCCCGGTACAGCGCGTACCCCGCGCCCACGACGAAGCGCCGCCCGATCCCCTCCCACTGCCCCATCCGCCCGATGCTGCCAGAGCACCGCACCCGCCACCCCGGATTCCGGCCACCCCCGGGAACCGTCGGACCCGCCTACCGCCTCAGGCCCACGTCGCGGGCCTTCCAGGCCAGGAACGCCGAGAACCGGACCGTGCCCGCCAGCCCGGCCAGGGCGAGCACGATCCACAGCGGGATCCCGAACAGGCTCGGCCGGCTCGTGATCATCCGCTCGCCGGCGAGCCACACCCTGGTCTCGTGGCCGTCCGGATACAGCTTCCCGGTGGGCCGCTCCTCGCTGAACTCCCGGCCGCCGGCGCTCCAGTGGTACGTGCAGCCGTAGACGTCGTGGCCCTGGTTCTGGTCGTCCAGCTCCCGGCCCGTCGTCCGGCAGCCCGTCACGGTGGCCGTGACGCCGGGCGGCTCGTGCAGCCTGGTCCGGACGGCGTAGGCGGCCTGCGCCGCCGCGAACACCGTGCCCAGGGCGAGTACGAGCAGCAGCACCAGCGCCACGCAGGAGACGACGTAGTCGGTGGTGGAGACCCGACGCAGCAGCGGCAGCGAGGCGCCGACGGCCGCCACCAGCGCGATCCCGCACACCACCAGCCACCACCGCGGATTGCCTGGCAGGTCCTGCGACCCCGCCCACACCACCGGCCCGGCCGCGCCCCCCAGCACCACCACCCCCGCCACCACACCCACCGCACAACGTCGGTGCAGCGCCCCCCACGCCACGGAAGCCTCGCGCACCACCCCGCCCCCTCTGCCCGTTCACCCTCGCCACCCCGAGGACGCCCCCACCCGAAGCCACGGTTTCGGTCCGGTGCGACACGGCTCGGTGCGGGGCTGAGCCAGGCCTATACGGGCAGATCCCATCCGGGCCCGTCCTCGGTGCCGAGCCAGACCCGCTGTCCGGCCGCCGACACGGTGATCCCGAAGCGATCCTGGTGCGGCTCACCGGCCGCCTGCCAGGTCTCAACCGTCTGCTCGACCTGGTCCCACAGGGAGACGGGCCCGCGCTGAGTCACCGTCCACCCGCCGGCGGGGTCGGGCGCCGTCCGGGCCTGCGATCCGGTGGCCAGGTCCCAGAGGATCTGTTGAGCCCCCACACCCATGCGGATTGCCCCGGGTGCGGCAAGCTGGGCCACCCAAGCGCCCGTCCAACTGTCCAGCTTCGCCGGGTCGATGCGGGTCGGACGCTCCTTGCCGGGCAGGAGGTCCAGCGTCGGGCGGGGCGGTCGGTCGTGCGTGCGGGCGATCATGAAACCGGTTTGGCCGGTCAGGAACCGGCCAGCGGCCTCGCCAGGTCCGGTCACGTCGAGCAGCACGAGGGCGTTCGCGTAGCTCCACCCGGAGAGGGTGACCAGGATTCGACCGCCGGGCTTGACCTGGTGGAGCCAGGAGAGAGGGACGTACCGGACGGAACAGGTGGCGATGATCCGGTCGTACTGCCCGCCGTCCGGGTCGCCGCGCAGCCCGTCACCGATGATCAGCCGGGGGGAGAATCCCGCAGTCCTGATCGCCGCCGCCGCTGCCGCGCCGACTGCGGGGTCGTACTCGATGCTGGTGAGGTCGGCGTCCCCGAGGCGGTGCGCGCCGAGGGCGGTCGAGTACCCGGTGCCCGTACCGATCTCCAGTACCCGGTGCCCGGCCTCGGCGCCCAGCTGCTGCCACATGCGCAGTACGACGGACGGGAGGGTGGACGACGATGACGGGATACCTGTCACGGTCTCCCCAGCGGTGTCCTCGGGCCCGATGCGGCCGTCGAGTTGGGTCACCAGCGTCTGGTCGTCGTAGATCCCGGCCAGCCACCCGGGCTCGCCCTGACGGACGGACCGGTAGCTGGTCGGAACGCTGCCGGCGACCGGAGCGAAGTAGGTTCCGACGAAGAGCTCTCGCGGAACGGCCCTCGCCGCACTGTCCCACTCGCGTTCGGTCAGCGTGCCGTCCTCGGTGAGCCTGTCGGCCAGAGCGGTGCGGAGTTCAGCCGGCGTGCTCATGCGTCACGGCCTTTCTGTAGCTGGTCGGCGAGGGCGCGGGCAATCGCCTCGGTGGTCTCGGCCGGCTGCCATGCCCACTGGCCGTTCGGGTTGCATTCAAGGAAGTACCAGTCGCCCGAGGCGGTCACGGCGAAGTCGAACGCGCCGTAGACCAGCCGAAGTTCTCCGAGGTAGGCGGCGACCGAACGTGCGACCGGCTCGGGTACGCCGATCGGGGTGCACGTCATCCGGTCCTGGCGGCGCCGCCAGTCAAGGTCGGGGCTGTCGACCCGGACGCCGAACAGGCGGTTGCCGACGGCCGTCACCCTTGCGTCGAACAGCTTCGGCACCTTCGCCTGGAAGAGGTGCGGGCAGGCGGACACGGCGCCGGTGATGTCGGCCGGATCGACCTCGCGCACCCACACGGCGTGAGGCTGCCCGCCGACCGAGTAGGGGATGTTCCACAACGGCTTGTACACCGCCCCGGCGGCCTGGGCCGCCACGAACTCCCGTGCCTCGTCCGCGCTGTTCGTGATCACCGTGTCGGGGACCGGGAACCCGCAGCGCTGCGCGGCCGCCAATTGTGCCGGCTTGTGCTCGGCCGCACGGTTGGCCCAGGGGTGGTTCACGTAGTGCGCGGCGGGGAGCGAGGCGAGGATGCCGCCCGCACCCCACAGGGATTGCGAGGCGGCGAACCGGCGGTCCTGGCCGTCCAGTTCGGAGGGCCCTTCGTAGGGTGAGGCCCGGCGCACCCAGACGGACCGGACGGCGGAGAGGTCGAGCTCCCGGCTGGCCGTGCGCAGGGTGCCCCGCTGCTGGCCCGTGCGGTACGTGGCGATCAGCGAGGCACCCGTGTGCAGGTCGGCGCCGGGATCGAGCCGGACCGCCGGAACCCGGCGCTCGGCGAGCACCCGCAGTACCGCATCCGCGGTCACGTCAAGGGGATTGGTCAGCACCAGCACCGACCCGCTTCGGTCGTTCATCAGCCGTTGCTCTGGTCCTGGTCGTAGGACTCGGTGCTGTCGGCGTCGGTCGGCCCGCCCGGTTTTCCGTCGGGCGTGGTCGTGGTGGGCGTCAGGCCGCTCGTGCTGGTGCCGTGCCCGCCCAACTCGACCGTGCGCCCGTGCTCGTCCACGATCACCGCAATCTGCGTCTCGGGGTCGATGACGGGCGTGTGCTGCGGGACCGGGACGGTAGCCGTGAACGGCCCCATCCGGGTGGTACCCCACGGTGCGGTTGTCATCTGTACTGCGCCTCCATTTCGTGGTGGTGCTGACAGGATCAACAACTCGGCCGGTTGGCCGAGTTGTGCAATCCCACCCCGGTCGCTCGACCTGTCCGGGGTCGGGACGGCCGGGGTGGGGGCTTGGGAACCCGATCCGAGCGGAACGGACCTCAAGTCCGTGACGAGTTCGCCGACCTGCGGGCGGTATCGCGGCTTCGGGGACGCGGGGGTGCTTTTGAGCGCCACGACAGTGGCTCCGTTCCGTAGTTCGACGACTACCGGGGGTGCCAACTGTCCTCTAGGCTGCGGAGCTGTTCAACTTGTCCCACGGTGTCAGATTGGTAGGACGAACAGCCTTGAACAAGCGGGAACTTGCCCCCCCGACATCCCCGGCCGCCGAGTTCGGCGTACTGCTTCGCACGTCGCGCGAGCAGCGGGGCTGGACTCAGGAACACCTTGCCGAGCTGATCGGCTGTACATCGTCGTACATCTCCGCGCTCGAGCACGGCCGAAGGAAACCAAGTCAACAGATCTCAACGGCACTTGATCGAGTCTTCGAGTCGGGAGAGCAGTTCCTCAGGGAGTGGAGTACGTCCGGTCGGCGGGTCTTGTTCGAAGGCTTCGACGAGTACCTGCGCAATGAAGCGAAGGCCATCGCCCTGAGGCTGTTCGAGATCAACCTGGTTCCGAGTTTGCTCCAAACGCCCGAGTACAGCCGAGTTTTTCAGGAGGCGGCTGTCCTGCGGGGGGTTGCAACTCAGCAGCAGGCCGACGAACGAATCGAGAAGGTGCTGCTCCGACAGCAGGCCCTCGCCCGAGATCCGGCGCCGCACGTCCAGGTGGTGATGGACGAGGGGGCGCTACGGCGGCCGATCGGCGGTCGGGACGTCATGGTGGCGCAACTCAGGCACCTGGAAGCACTCGCTTCACGTCCCCGTTTCCTGGTGCAGGTGTGTCCTATCGCAGCAGGCGAGAACCGCCCGTTCGGGCATCCAATTACGTTGCTGACCATGCCGAACAGGGCCATCGTGGGGTACGGCGAGACGCAGCGGCGCGGCTACCTCGAACGCGATCCGGAGACGTTGGCTGAGTGGGCCGGTGAGTACGATCATCTCCAGGCCGAGGCGCTGCGCCGAGCAGCGAGCATCGAGTTCATTCGAAACGTGCGGAAGGGCTTTGAGCATGGATGATCGCAATGCCACCTGGCACAAGAGTTCCTACAGTACCCAGGGAGGGAACTGCGTCGAGGTCGGTGCGAACGTCGTCCACACTGTCCCGGTCCGTGACTCCAAGGATCCCCACGGTCCCGCGCTGGTCTTCCCGACCGACGCCTGGTCGAGCTTCGTCGCCGCCGTCCGTTCCGGACAGTTCGGCAACGCCTGACGTACGCGTGCCGCCCTGACGCCCCGCCACCCTGGAAACCGCCGGTAAGCCTGTCTCTCTCATGACCCGCACGCCCAAAGCCGAACGGTAGGCAAGCGGCATCGCCACCCCCGGGCCCGCCCCGCCCGATGTCACGGTTTCGGGCCGCGTCCGGTCTTCATCGGTGAACAGGGCGCGGCCGACACCCGCGCTCCCCGCTGCAGGAGAGGGACGAGCCATGGAAACCGTGACCGTGCGACGGGTCGTCGCGGCGCCGATCGCCGAGGTGTTCGACTGGTGCGCCACGAGCACCAACTACACCCGCTCCCCGTTCGTGCTCAGGGCGCGCCTGGCCCGGCCCGGGGAGGGCGCGCCCTACGGGGTGGGCGCCGTGCGGCTGCACACCTGGCTGATCGGCTGGTTCAACGAGCGGATCACCGCCTACAACGCCCCGCACGGCTTCGACTACACCGTCGACCGCAGCTTCCCGCCGGCCCGGCACGAGTTCGGCCGGATGACGTTCGAGGAGGTCCCCGAGGGCACCCTGGTCATCTGGGCGACCGGCTTCGCGATCCCCATCCCCCTGGTCGGCGCGGCCCTGGCCCGCAGGGTCGGCAAGCCCGTCATCGCCCACGTCTTCGGCGCCATCCTGGCCGCCGCCGCCACCGACCTCGAAGCCGCCCCGAAGAAGCGCCCCTGACACCGCGGCGCCAGGGGCGCCCCCCGCGGCAGGAGGGGGACGGCTCAGGCCGGCGGGTTCGGCCGGTTCAGGCCGCGGTCGTAGGCGAAGATCACGGCCTGCACCCGGTCCCGGGCGCCGATCTTCGCCAGCACCCGGCTGACGTGCGTCTTGACGGTCGACTCCGCGAGCACCAGGCGCTGGGCGATCTCGCCGTTGGTCCAGCCCCGGCCGACCGCGACCAGGATCTCGCGCTCGCGCTCGGTCAGGGCGTTCAGCCGCGGGTCGTCCTCGGCGGCCGCGCCGGGCGGGCGCACGGGCAGGTGGTGGGCGTAGGCGTCCAGGAGGCGCCGGGTGATGGCGGGGGCGACGACGGCGTCGCCCTCGGAGACGGCGCGGATCCCGGCCAGGAGGTCCTCCGGGCGGGCGTCCTTGAGGAGGAAGCCGCTGGCGCCGGCGCGCAGCGCGGCGTGGGCGTACTCGTCGAGGTCGAAGGTGGTCAGGACGAGGATGCGCGAGCGCCCGCCGGTGGCGACGATGCGGCGGGTGGCCTCGATGCCGTCCATGCCGGGCATCCGGATGTCCATCAGGACGACGTCGGGCCGCAGGTCGGCCGCCAGGCGTACGGCCTCGGCGCCGTGCGCGGCCTCGCCGACGACCTCCGTGCTGGGCTGGCTCTCCAGCAGCATCCGGAAGCCGTACCGCTGGAGCGGCTGGTCGTCGACGATGAGGACCGTGGTCACGTCAGGCCGCCTGTCGGGTCGGGGTCGGGGTCGGGATCGGAGGTGAAGGCGCCGGGTCCGCCGGGTCCGCCGAGGCCGTCGGGTCCGTCGGGCCCGTCGGGGGTGAGGTCGAGGACGGCCTCCACGGTCCATCCTGCCCCGGGCCCGGGCCCGGCGGTGACGGTGCCCCCGTACAGGGCCGCGCGTTCGCGCATGCCCGTGAGACCGTGCCCCTCCTCGCCCGCCGCACCGCCCCGCGCCGCCCCGCCGGGTGGACCGCCGGGCGGACCGCCGTCCCGCACCCGCACCCGCAGCCGGCCGCCCTCGGCGGCCAGCGTCACGTGCGCCCGGGTGTCGGGCCCGGCGTGCTTGAGGGTGTTGGTGAGCGCCTCCTGGACGATGCGGTACGCCATCAGCTGCACGCCGCGGTCCAGCCGCCCCACCTCGCCGCGCGCGGTGTACACGACCTGCGGCCCGGCGGCCCGGATGCGCGCGCACAGCCCGTCGAGGTCGGCGATGCCCGGCTGCGGCGTGAACTCGGGGCCCTGCTCGCCGCCCTGGTCGCGCAGGACGCCGAGCATGCGCCGCAGCTCGCCCAGCGCCTGGCGGCTGGTCTCCCCGATCAGCAGCAGCGCCTCCCGGCCCCGCTCGGGGGAGGCCTCGGTCGCGTACGCGCCGCCGTCCGCCAGGGTGATGATCACGGACAGGTTGTGGCCGATGATGTCGTGCATCTCCCGGGCCACCCGGGTGCGCTCGGTGGCGGTGGCCAGCCGGCTGCGCTGGTCGCGCTCGACCTCCAGCCGCGCCGCCCGCTCGCGCAGCCCGGCGAGCTGGGCCCGGCGGATGCGCACCGCGATGCCGACGGCCACCGCCGCCGTCGCCGCGCTGAACAGGAAGAACAGAGCGTCCCCGACCGGCAGCCCGCCGGACAGCTCCACCGCGACCAGCGCCGACGCGCCGGCCATCGCCGTGCACGCCCACGCCAGGTGCCGCAGGCTCCCGTGCAGGGCCAGGCTGTAGAGGGCGACGAGCAGCGCGACGTCCGCGCGCAGCGCCACCCCCAGCGACCACTGCAGGACGAACACGGCCGCGACCGCCGCGAACGCCGCCGCCGGTCGCCGCCGGCGCCACAGCAGCGGCAGCAGCAGCCCCGCCTGCAAGGCCAGCATCGCCGCCAGCGGCGGGCGGGCGAAGACGATCCGGTGCTCGCGCGCCCGCTCCCCGCCGTCGTGGAAGGGCAGCAGGTCCGGCAGGCAGAACAGCAGGAAGACCGCGGCCACCACCGCGGTGTCCAGCACCCACGGGTGGTCGCGGTCCGCCTGCCGCGCCCGCTGCCCCAGCCGGGCCAGGCGCGCGAACACCGGGTGCCCCGACAGCGGGTCGCCCCCCGCCCCCGCGGCGGTGTCGTGCTCGCTCACGGCGTCACCTTCGTCCAGCTCATCCGGAACAGTCGTCACCTTCGTCCAGCTCATCCGGAACAGTCGTCACCTTCGTCCAGCTCATCCGCAACGGACGTCACCTTCGTCCAGCTCATCCCGGAACGGATACGAAACGCGCCCGGTGCGGCACCCGACTCGAACGGGCACCGCACCGGGACGTCCACGCAGTCTCCCAGCCCTCAGGCGTCGCTGCGCACCAGCCGCACGGCCGCGCCCGCCAGGGCGAGCACCGTCCACAGCAGGAAGACCGCCAGCCCCGCGGCGGGCGACAGTGTGGTCGCGTCGTGGTGCAGGGCGAACATCGCCTCGCCCGCGTGGCTGGGCAGGTAGGGGCTGATGTGGTCCTGCCAGGACGAGGGCAGCAGCGAGATCAGGCCGGGGACCAGCATCAGCGAGGCCACCAGCACCGAGATGCCGCCCGCCACCGACCGCAGCAGCGCGCCCAGCGCGACGCCGATCACGCCCACCAGGGCGAGGTAGAGCCCGGCCCCCAGCAGGCCGCGCAGGACGCCGGCGTCGGAGAACGTCATCGCCGCGCGGGTGCCGGAGAGGATGCCGCTGTCGGCCGCGAAGGCGACGAACACCCCGACGGTGCCGAGCAGCAGTACCACCACGCCGTACACCGCCGCCTTGGACCACAGCACCGGCAGCCGGCGCGGCACCGCGGCCAGGGTGGAGCGGATCATGCCGGTGGAGTACTCGCCCGCGGCGACCAGCACGCCCAGGACGCCGAACGCCAGCTGCGCGAAGTTGGTGCCGAACAGCGACAGGCTCAGGGCACTGGCGTCGGCGAAGTCCCCCCGGTCCATCGGGCGCCCCGAGGTGATCCTCGACTTGAACTGGAACGCGGCGATCAGCCCGAACGCGACCAGGAACAGCAGGCCCAGGCCCAGCGTGATCCAGGTCGAGCGCAGCGACCACAGCTTGGCCCACTCCGAGCGCAGCACGCGCACGGGCGTCACCCGGTAGGCGGGGCGCGCGGGCCGCCGGTCGGCGGCCGCGGACGTCTGGTTCGGTGCGATGGTGCTCATGCCGCGCTCCTCGGGGACTCGGCGCCGGCACCCGCACTGGCGGCGGGCCCGGTCGCGGTGGTGGTGCCGTGGTACTCCACGGCGTCCCTGGTCAGCTCCATGAACGCCTCCTCCAGGGAGACCGTGCGGGTGGTGAGCTCGAACAGGGCGATGCCCTGCTCGGCGGCCCGCAGGCCGATCTCCCGCGCGGCCAGGCCGGTGACGAGGAGCTCCTCCGAGCCGGAACGGCCGGTGACCTCCACCCCGGGCCCGGCCAGCGCCGTGCGCAGCCGGGCCGGATCGGCGCTGGCCACCTTCACCACGTCGCCGCCGGCCTGGCGGACCAGGTCCTGCACGGTGGTGTCGGCCAGCAGCCGGCCCCGCCCGACGATGATCAGGTGGTCGGCGACCAGCGCGACCTCACTCATCAGGTGCGAGGACACGAAGACGGTGCGGCCCTCGGCGGCCAGCGAGGTGAGGAGGTTGCGGATCCACAGCACGCCCTCCGGGTCGAGGCCGTTGACCGGTTCGTCCAGCATCACCGTCGCCGGGTCGCCCAGCAGCGCCGTCGCGATCCCCAGCCGCTGGCCCATGCCCAGCGAGAACGCCCCGGCACGCTTCCTGGCCACCGACTGCAGCCCGGTCAGCTCGACGACCTCCTCCACCCGCGAGCGCGGGATGCCGTGGGTGTGCGCCTGGGCCATGAGGTGGTTGAACGCGGAGCGCCCCGGGTGGATCGACTTGGCCTCCAGCAGCGCCCCGACCTCCTGCAACGGCGCCGCGTGAGCCGCGTAACGGCGCCCGTTGACGCGCACCGAGCCGCTGGTGGGCGCGTCCAGTCCGACGATCATCCGCATGGTGGTGGACTTCCCGGCGCCGTTGGGCCCGAGGAAGCCGGTGACCGTGCCGGGCTTGACCGTGAAGTCGAGCCGGTCGACGGCGGTCTTCTCCCCGTACCGCTTCGTCAGCTGGTGCGCCTCGATCATCGCTCACCCCTACGCTCCGGGGCCGGACCGTCCCGGCCTCCCTCACACTCCACGCTAGGTGCGGCGCCGGCGCGATCCGTGGTACCCCGGACCGATCATCGGAAGGGGCACGGTACCGCGGTACCGTGCCCGGATCGCCTGTTGCGGTTACATCACGACGTGTCCGATTCATCGAGTATTGGACCGGAGTGCGGCGATTAACTTTGTTGGCAGCGGTGCGAACGGTCTCTCATAATGCCTGCTGAGACGCGTGATGGACGGTCCGGAGAACCGCCGGGGGAGCGGTTTGCGAGGGAGTCCGCGCGCGAGATCCCACATTCTCCCGGGGGAGTTCCTTGTCCGCGCCCGAAAACGAGACAGCCGCCGTTCCGGAGCAGCCCGACGCTGCGCCGCAACCGGCCGCCGTACCGCAGCACCCCGCTGCGCCGCAGCACCCCGCCGTACCGGAGCACGCCGCCGTACCGGAGCACGCCTCTGTACCGCAGCCCGACGCCGCGCCGCAGCACGCCGTCGCACCCGAACCGGCCGCGCGCCGGCTGCCGCGCGCCGTCGGCGTCGTACTGGCCACCGCCGGCCTGCTCGCCGTCACGGCGACCAGCGCCGCGGTGACCGTCGCCGTCGGCAGGCCGGACACCCGCCCGGCCGCCGCCGCACCCGCGCCGGCCACCACCACCGCCAGCCCGAGCCCGACGCCCTCCGCCACCCCGGTACCGGTGCCGACGCCCACCGCCGCCCCGACCACCCCCAAACCGGCCAGCACCGTCAAGGGGACCGTCAACGGCGGCAAGCACGAGGGCGACCTGCGCTACTTCCTGCTCCCGATCCCGGACGGCGGCGAGTCGTACGGGCCCGCGGACGGGATGACCATGACCAACGACGACGTCGCCGACCTGTTCGGCAAGCAGGACGGCATCATGGACATCCTCGGCTCGTACGGCTACCAGTCGGGCGCCACCCGGATGTACCGGACGGCCGACGGCAAGGCCGAGGTCACCGTCACCCTGCTGCGCTTCGGCTCCACCTCGATGGCGCGCGAGTTCGTCCAGGGATACACCCTCAAGTCGCAGGACCCGATCGACATCGACGGCGACCCGAACGCCCACGGCTACCTGCACAAGCCCAAGCAGCAGGCGTACACCGGCTCGATGACCGGCATCTCCAGCCAGGGCGACGTCCAGTACACGATCGACGTCGAGGTGAAGGGGACACCGGACAAGGCGCTGCTGAGCGGGCTGATGAAGCGCCAGCGCGAGTGGCTCGCCTCCGGCGGCTGAACGCAGCTGAACGCGGCTGAACGCGGTTGAACCCGCGCCGCCGCCCGCCCCGACGCCGTCCTCCCCACCCTCCTCTGGAGCCATCCCGTGACCACCGAACCCGCGCTGCCCCCGCCCGGCACCGCGCCGGCGCCCGCCGCCCCGCCGCGGCCCGCCGCCATGCCAGCCGAACCATCTTCCGCTGAACTTCCTTTCGCTGCACCGCAGTTCGCCACTGAAGTGCCGTCCGACGCGCCGGCCCCCGAGCTCCTGTCGGCCGGCCCCGAGCGGGCGCCCCGCGCCCCGCGCCGCCCGCGCCCGGTGCTGCTGGCGGTGTCCGGCCTGGTGCTGGGCACCCTGGTCGGCGGTGGTGTCGGCTACGCCGTCCAGGCCCAGCGCCCGCCGACGCCGCTGCCGCCGATCCAGGTCGCGCGCCCGTCCTACCCGGCCGCGGCGGTCGACCCGACCGCCTTCGCCGCCCAGCAGCCCAAACCGCTGGCCATCGACGGCGACCTGCTCAAACTGCTGATCGGTGCCCCGGACGGCAGCGCCGCCTGGGGAGAATTCCCGGACAAGCCGAGCTGGGTGTCGGTCGGCGAGCTCGCCGAGCACAGCGACAGCGCGGTCCGCGACTTCAAGGACCTGAACTCCCGGGGCTTCCGGCGCGCGGCCGAGGTGAACTGGAAGAAGGGCGACACCAGGTACCGCGTGTCGCTGGTCCAGTACGCGCCGGACCGCGCCAACGAAGCCGCCACGCACGCCGTCGGCACCACCCGCAACCTGAAGCCGTTCGCCGACGGCGCCAACGGCGGCTACCGGGTGGACGAGACACCCAGGTACTGGGCCGACAGCGCCGATCGGTACTACTACGGCCAGGCCGTGGCCCAACGCGGCACGGTGGCGATGGTGGTCGAGGTCTTCGACCCCAAGCCGGTGAACCCCGACGTCGTGAAGGACCTCGCCAAGCAGCAATGGGAGCGGCTGGTATGACCGACAACAGCATGACCGGGACCCCGGCCGCCACGCCGGCGCCGACCGCCCCCGAGGCGGCCCCGGCCGCCGCCGAACAGCCCGCCGCCGAACAGCCCGTCGCCGAGCAGCAGTTCGCCGCCGAGCCCGCCGCGCCGACCGCCGCCGCGCCCGCCGCGCCCACCGCGCCCACCGCCCCGCGCCCCGCCTCCCGCCGCCTGCTGCGCGCGGGCGCCGCGACGGCCGCGGCGGCGCTGGCCGGGGTGGCCATCGGCGTCGGCATCATCAAGACCCAGTACGACGACCCCGCCCCGGCCGTCGCCGCCGGGCCGTCCGCCGCGCCCGTCCCGACCGCGACCGCCACGCCGTTCGGCGCCAAGTCCAACGGCAACCACTTCGGTTCGCTGCGCGACCTGCTGCTGCCCGTCCCGGCCGGCTACGAACCCGGCCCGGACGAGGGCGGCTACGGCAACGACACCGAACTCGGCGCCGAGTTCCTGTCCGCCGAACTGGACGACGAACTCCAGCAGATCCCCAAGGACAAGCGCGACAAGCTGCGCTCCTACTGGGAGGGCCTGCACGTCAAGGCCACCGGCGTGCGGACGTACCGGACCAGCGAGGACGACCTGGTGGTCGGCCTGAAGCTGCGCCAGTTCAACCAGCAGGAAGTGCAGAAGCTCAACGAGTACACCGCGGTCTTCACCGGCGACACCGGCCTGTTCCGGATCGGCCCGGAGATCCCGGGCCACCCCGAGGCGCACTGCTACCTGATGCCGGCGCCGCCGTCCGCGCCGATCGACTACCTGGAGTGCTCGGCCGCCGAGGGCGACCTGCTGGTGGTCATGAACGTCGAGGGCGTGGCACCGCTGCCCAAGGACCGGATCGTCGCCCTCTTCACCCTGCAGCTCGACCGCCTCGCCCGCCCGGGAGCGTCCGCATGACCGACCACGCCACCCCGCACGAGCCCGCCGCCCTCGCCGAGACCCCCGCGGGCACCCCCGCCGAGGCCGCCACGGAGACCTTCGCGGAGACCTCCACGGGCACCCCCGCCGAGTTCCCCGCCGCTCCCGCCGCGGAGACCCCCGAGGAGCACGAGGCCCGCCTCGCCCGGCGCAGCGCCCGCCGCAGGGCGGCCGCACGCTGGGCCACCGCCACCCTGGTGTTCGCCCTCGCGGGCACCGGCGCCGCGCTGGCCGTCACCGCCCCCGAGCGCACCGACCTGCCCGGCCTGGCCACCCCGGGCGACGGCCGCTACACCTTCCCGCCGCTGACGCTGCCGCCGCTGCCCTCCGGCAGCAGCACGCCGGACCGTACGGGCGGCAAGAACGCCCTGCACGCCGCGGACCTGCGCTACCTGCTGCTGCCCGCCCCCAAGGAGGCCGGCGGCAGCCTCACCCCGGCGCTCTACCCGGTTCCCACCGCCTCGGCCACCGGCGCCCCGTCGGCGAGCGCGACCCCGACCCCGACCCCGACCCCGAGCCCGACCGCCTCCGCCTCGGCCTCGGCCTCGGCGTCGGCCTCGGCGGGCGCGAGCCCGTCCACGGCCCCCGCCGGCCAGGCCCCGGCCGACTGGGTCACCTGCGACGCGATCCTCGCCGACCAGCGGGACCCGGCCGAGCTCCGCGCACTGCTCCTGCAGGACGCCTGCCGGGCGGCCACCGTCCGGGAGTGGACGGCCTCCGACGGCACCCGCACCCAGATCCGGCTGTTGCGCTTCGGCGCCTCCTTCGAGTCCTGGAACGTCTTCTCCTCCCTGCGCTCCGACGCCAGGCCCAATGCCCTGCCCGGCGCGAAGAGCACCTCCCACAGCGCCTGGGACACCGTCGAGGGCGTCCACCTGGACGCCCAGGAGAGCTCGGCGAAGGGCGCCAAGGGCACCCCGAACGCCCGCGTCGCCTACCTCTGCGCCTCCGACCTCGTCGCCGTCGTCACCATGACCAACCCCGACGGCGTCCCGGACGCGGCCTTCCGCCAGGTGGTCACCCTCCAGTCCGACCTCCTGGCCTGACACCGGCAGCCCCCCGCCCCCGCCGCCCGCACGCCCCTCACGGCGTCAGCCGGGCGGCGGCGGGCAGGTGGTCGCTGGAGGTGGCGGGCAGGGTCCAGGCGGCGGTCGCGGACAGGCCCCGGGTCATGACGTGATCGATCCGGGCCAGCGGGAAGACCGCCGGCCAGGTGAACCCGAAGCCGCCGCCCGCGCTGTCCTGCGCGGAGCTCAGCCGGCTGGTGACCGGGGCGAGCGCGTGGTCCCCGGCGGCGGTGTTGAGGTCGCCCAGCAGCAGCACCCGGCGCAGGGGCTCCTCGTCCAGCGCGGCGCCGAGCGCGGCGAGGTTGCGGTCGCGGTGAGTGGTGGCGAAGCCGGTGACGTTGAGCCGGACGGAGGCGAGATGGACCACGTACACGGCCAACGGCCCACCGGGGGCCTGGACTTCGGCCCGCAGCGAGCGGCTCCAGCCCGGGTCGATGGTCAGCCGCCGTGCGTCGGTCAGCGGGTAGCGGCTCCACAGCGCGACGGTGCCGATCCGCGTGCGGTGCGGCAGTTCGGCGTCCAGCACGTGCTGGTAGACGGGCAGCGCGGCGTCGGTGACCTCCTCCAGGGCGACCAGGTCGGGGCGGGCGGCGAGCAGCGCCCGGGCCGTGCCGGCGGGGTCCGGGTTCTGCGCGCTCACGTTGTGGGTGACCGCGGTCAGGCCCGCACCGCCGGCCGGGCCCGCACCGCCCCCCGGCGGCGGGCCGCCGCCGGCGAGCACCGGCCCGAGCACGACGGCCCACACTGCGGCCAGCATCACCGCGGCGCACGCCGGCACCGGCGCGCGGCGCAGCGCGGCGACGAGCAGGACGGCGGGCACCACGACGCCGGCCCAGGGCAGGGCGCTCTCCCACAGGCTCCCCAAGTGGACGCCCAGGCTCGGCACCCGCCGGTGACCGGCCAGGGCGAGGGCGGTCAGCAGGGCCACGGCGGCGGCCACGCGGCCGCGCCGCCAGCGCCCGACCTGCGGGCGCCGCTGCCGACGGCGTCGACGGCCGGCCGGGCGGGCGACACCCGCCGAGGCGCCCCCCGCCTCCGGGCCCGCCTCCGCCTTCGCCACCGGCCCCGCCTCCGGCCTTGAGACCGCCCCCGCCCCCGGCGCGAGCCCCTCCTGCGATCGGGTCACGAACGCCCCCTACCCGGCCGCGTCGGGCAACTGGGCCGGACAGGTCCCGCCAGGGCTGGTCAGCAGCTCGAAGTGCCAGATCTCGTTGGCGTACACCTGGCAGAGCCCGTACCGCGCGCCGTGCTGGATCAGCCAGTAGTCGGCATTGGTCGGGCCGATGTCGATGGCCTTGCCCGAGACGTGCGCCGACTTCTCCGGAGTGTTCACGAACTGCCTGGCCCGCTCCAGACTCCCGTACCTGGCCACCCCCTTGTCGAGCAGCCGCTGCTGGTACTCCTTGCTGCGCCAGCCCGAGGTGACGGTCATCTCGATGCCCTGGGCGCGCGCGTCCCGGGCGGCCTGCTGGACGGCTTCCAGCAGCGGCCCGTCCAGGTTGCCCACCGCCGGTGCCCCGGTGTCGAACGGGGTCAGCGTCGTGCCGTCGGGAATGTCGCCGTCCGTCCCCGCCGAGGGGCCGGAGCCCGGAGCGAGGGAGGAGGAGAACGGCGCGACGGTGGCCGCCAGGGTCCGCAGCGCCGCCTCGGTCGCCGGCGGGTCGGCGGCCGCGCAGGCGCCGGCCAGCGCCAGCACCACCACCGCCCCGGTGCCCACGGCCACCGCCCGCCGGCCACCTCCCGCCGTCCGCCACCGCGTCGCCTCCTGGCGCGTCGTCCCGTCCATCGCTGCCTCCCGGCGCTCGTCATCTCGCCGCGACGGGGAAACCCGGCGGCCACACCATGGGAGGAAATGCGGTGTTACCAGGACGTCTGCACTAACCGATACGTTTTCGATAGGCCCGTTCGTGTCCAATGGACACCGACGGCAACGGCAACGACAACGACAACGGCAACGACAGCAAGAGCGGGACGGGAGAACAGCGCGTGCGGGTCCTGGTGGTGGAGGACGAGATCTACCTCGCCGAGGCGGTCCAGGCGGGCCTGCGCCTGGAGGCGATCGCCTGCGACATCGTCACGGACGGCGACGCCGCCCTCGAACGCCTCGCCGTCCACACCTACGACGTCGTCGTCCTGGACCGCGACATCCCCGGCACCCACGGCGACGACGTCTGCCGCACCATCGTCGAGCACCGCCTGGGCTGCCGCGTCCTCATGCTCACCGCCGCCGCCCGCCTCAACGAGAAGGTCGCCGGCTTCGAACTCGGCGCCGACGACTACCTGACCAAACCCTTCGACCTCGCCGAACTCGTCGTCCGGCTGCGCTCCCTGGCCCGCCGCCCCGCCCAGGCCGCGCCCCCCGTCCTCGAATACGCCGGACTGCGCCTGGACCCCTTCCGCCGCGAGGTCTACCGCGACGGCCGCTACGTCGCCCTCTCCCGCAAGCAGTTCGCCGTCCTGGAGGTCCTGATGACCGCACGCGGCGGCGTCATCAGCGCCGAGAACCTCCTCGAACGCGCCTGGGACGAGAACGCCGACCCGTTCACCAACGCCGTCCGCATCACCATCTCCGGCCTGCGCAAACGACTCGGCGAACCCTGGGTGATCCAGACCGTGCCCGGCGTCGGCTACCGCCTCACCGACGGCACCCCCACGTGAGCGCCCCGCCCCGCACCCGCCCCGCGCCGCGGCCGCGCCGCCTGACCGCCCGCCTGCGGCTCACCCTCAGCTACACCCTCTTCGCCGTCATCACCGGCACCCTCTGCCTGGCCGTCGTCTACATCGGCATGCGCTACATCCCCAACTACCCGCTCACCTCCTCCAACCCCCGCGACCGCCTCTCCGCCCCCTCCCGCCAGGAGATCCTCCGCTCCCTGCTCACCATCTCCGGCTACGCCCTGGCCCTGCTCACCGCCGTCGGCACGATCGGCGGCTGGTTCATCGCCGGCCGCGTCCTGCGCCCCCTCCAGGACATCACCAGTGCCGCCCACCGCGCCGCGAGCGGAGCACTCGAACACCGCATCGCCCTCGCCGGCCCCCGCGACGAGTTCACCGACCTCTCCGACGCCTTCGACGAGATGCTCGAACGCCTCCAGCGCTCCTTCGACGCCCAGCAGCGCTTCGCCGCCAACGCCTCCCACGAACTGCGCACCCCCCTGGCCATCACCCGCACCATGCTCCAGGTCGCCGCCGCCGACCCGGCCCGCCAGGACTGGACCACCCTCGTCACCCGCCTCCAGGACACCAACCAGCGCGGCATCGAGATCAGCGAGGCCCTCCTCCAACTCGCCGACCTCGGCCACACCGCCCCCGAACTCGAACCCCTCGACCTCGCCCGCACCACCCGCGACGCCCTCGCCGCCGTCCAGGAGGAGGCCGCCGCCCTGGGCGTCGCCGTCACCACGGACTGCCGGCCCGCCCCCGCCACCGGCAACCCGGTCCTGCTGCGCCAGGCCGCCGTCAACCTGCTGCAGAACGCGCTGCGCCACAACCTGCCGACCGGCGGATCCGTC
This sequence comes from Kitasatospora sp. NPDC127121, assembly GCF_042677305.1. Lineage (NCBI taxonomy): Bacteria > Bacillati > Actinomycetota > Actinomycetes > Kitasatosporales > Streptomycetaceae > Kitasatospora > Kitasatospora sp. NPDC127121. The sequence continues at coordinate 22,175 of NZ_JBHXTQ010000078.1, forward strand.
ACCGTCACCACCGGGGCGGACCCCGCCGACCCCGGCCGGGTCCGGCTCACCGTCACCAACACCGGCCCCCGCCTGGCCCCCGAGACGGTCCCCACCCTCACCGAGCCCTTCCTGCGGGGCCGCGGCCGCACCGCGCAGTCCGACCCCGCCCGCCGCGGTCACGGCCTCGGCCTGGCCATCGTCGCGGCCATCACCGACGCCCACCACGGCGACCTCGGCCTCACCCCCGCCCCCGGCGGCGGCCTGCGCGCCACCCTCAGCCTCCCGGCCCGCTGAGCCCCGGCGACTAAACCGCCGAGCCGCCGAGCCCCCGGCCTCACCCCGTGGGCTGCCCCGGCCGGCCCGGCACCCACAGCGGTACCGGGCCGCCGAGCGCCATGTACCGGGCCGCGTCCTCCTCCAGCCACCCGTCCACCCGGCCCGGATCGCCGCCGCACGACTCCACCAGGGCGGCGGCCGCGATCCGGGCACAGGCCAGCATCAGCGCCAGGGTGTCCCGGCGGTGGTGCCGCTCGCGGACGTAGGCCTCGCCCCGCTCGTCGATGCGCCGGCCGTGCGCCTCCCGGCCCTCGGCCGCCGAAACGCCCCCGCCCCCGTACCCGCCCCCGCCCCCGCCCCCGCCGTCGGCGTCGGCGGTGACCGCCTGGACGCCGTGCCACACCAGGGCGAGCGCGGCCGGTTCGGCCGGGTGCGTCACCTCCGCCCGGCCCGCCTGCTCACGGGCCTCCGCCGACCGCCGGCCCAGCCACTCCAGCACCGCCGGCACATCCCCCTCGCGGGCCTGGAGCACCAGCTCCGCCGCCCGGTACGCGAGCGCCCGCAGGACCTCCCCGGCCGGCACCCGCAGCCCCGGCGCCGGCGGCTCGCCGAACGCCAGCCAGGCGTCCGCGAACGACGCCGCCCGCATCCGCCCCAGCCACGCCGGAGCCCCGGCCGCGTCGCCCACCCACTCCTGCGCACCCAGCCGGACCAGGCCCGCCGCGGCAAGCCGCGCCGCGTCCCCGTCCAGCCCGCACAGCCGTCCACCCCTCACCGCGCACCCCCGTCAGCGCCCTCAAATCCCGTGACGGGCACATCCCACCACACCAGGACGCAAGCGAACTAGACAGGGACCCGACAAAAATTTCCGACGCCGCCCAGCCCCCGATCAGCGGCAACCGCCCCGACGGCCCGCCCGGCGCGGCCCGCTCACAGGGCGGTGAGTTCGCCCAGCCCCAGTGTGCGCAGCGTGTGGTCGGCCAGGTGCAGGTGGCCGACGCCGTTGGGGTGTGTGGGGTCGTCCAGCCACGGGATCGCCTCGCCGTCGGGGAACTCGGCGAGCCAGTACGCCTCGTGGTCGACGAGCAACGCGCCCGTCTCCGCGGCGAGTTCGCGCACGGCCCGGCAGTACGCGGGCAGCTCGGGGCGGGCGGCGCGCCCGGCGTGGCTGGCCACGAGCGGCGTGTGCAGCACGATCTGCGCGCCGGTGGACCGGGCGACGATCTCGCGCATGGCGTCGCGGAACTCCCCGAGCCCCTCCAACCCGGCGGGGGCGTCGTTGGTCCCCAGCGAGAGCGACAGCACGTCCGGTGCGAACCGCCCGATGACGAAGTCGTACGCCCCGAGGACGTCGGTGGCCCGCCAGCCGGACACGCCGGTGTTGACCACGACGTCCGTCAGCCGGCCGAGCTGCCAGCAGAGGCGTTCCTGCACGTGCTCCACCCAGCCGCGCGCGCCGTGGGTGTGGAGGGCGGCCCGGGTGATGCTGTCCCCGGCCGCCACCCAGGTCATCGCACCGTTCGACAGTTCGACCATGTGACCATCCCCCTTTGATGGTTCGTCCTGTGCCGCGGTCCCCGCCGCGGTACCCGAAGAGTTGATCACAGGTACGCGGGACCGGCGGGCGGCGGGGCGGGCCTCCACCGGGAACCGCACCGCCGGAACCGGGCCGCCGCAACCGCAGGGCCCCCACCGCCCGTACCGGGGCGCCGCTACGCGAGGTGGTACTGCACGGGGGTGGGGACCCGGGTGCCCAGTTCGGCGGCGGCGCGGCGCGCCCAGTACGGGTCGCGCAGCAGCTCGCGGCCGAGCAGGACGGCGTCGGCCTTACCGGCGGCGAGGATGTCCTGGGCCTGGACGGGGTCGGTGATCAGGCCGACGGCCGCCACGGGCATGCCGGCCCCGCTGCGCACCGCCTCGGCGAAGGGCACCTGGTAGCCCGGTCCGGCGTCGATCGTGGCGTCGGGGACGAGGCCTCCGGTGGAGATGTCCATCAGGTCCACGCCGTGGGCCAGGAGTTCCTTGGCGAGGCGGACGGTGTCCTGGGAGGTCCACCCGGTGCGGCCGTCCTGCGGGTTCTCGGTGAGCCAGTCGGTCGCGGAGACGCGGAAGAGGACGGGCAGGTCCTCGGGCCACGCCGAGCGGACGGCGTCGACGACCTCCAGGGCGAAGCGGATGCGGCCCTCGAAGGAGCCGCCGTACGCGTCGGTGCGGTGGTTGCTGTGGGGGGAGAGGAACTGGTGGATCAGGTAGCCGTGGGCGCCGTGGATCTCGACGGCCCGGAAGCCGGCGTCGAGCGCGCGCCGGGCGGCGTCGGCGAACTGCCGGACGATCCCGCGGATCTGCTCCTCGGTGAGTTCGTCGGGCCTGGTCCGGGCGGGGGCGAAGGGCAGGGCGCTGGGGGCGAGCGGCGTCCATCCGTGGGCTTCGTCCGGGGCGAGGGCGCGGCCGCGGTCGATCCAGGTGCGCTCGGTGGACGCCTTGCGGCCGGCGTGGGCGAGCTGGAGGGCCGGCACGGTGCCCTGCGCCGTCAGGAAGGAGGTGATCCGCCGGAAGGCCGCGACCTGGGTGTCGTTCCAGATCCCGAGGTCGTAGGGGGTGATGCGGCCTTCGGGGCTGACGGCGGTGGCCTCCATGATGATCATCCCCGTGCCGCCGGTGGCGCGTGCCGCGACGTGGGCGAAGTGCCAGTCCGTCGGGGCGCCGGCCGCGTCGCCGTCCGGAGCGGCGCTGTACTGGCACATCGCCGCCATCCAGACGCGGTTGGGGACGGTCAGGGTCCTCAGGGTGTAGGGGGTGAAGAGGGTGGTGCTCATGGGCGGACTCCTGTCGGCGGAGGCGGGGCCGGGGGCGAGGGGGAAACCTTCTCGAATGATTGCAGGTGCACTTTGCGTGACACCACAATAGTTGTGCGCGCCGATTGGTTGCAAGCGCTGGCAATTTCACCCGGCGTCGCCACTGCCGGCCGGACGCGCTCCCGCGCGATCCTGGTCCCCACGGCCGGCGGCGTTGCGCCGTCCGCGTCCACCGTCCGGGCGGCGGATCCGACCATGCGTCACCAGGAGGTCCGATGAAGATCCCCGGTCCAGACCCCCGGCCGGACGGCGGGGTCGGCGCCATCGCGCAGGCGGGCGGGCTGCACGCCTACCAGCTGCGGCTGCACGCCGAGTACGGCCCCGTGGCACGGTTCCAGCTGCCCGGCGCCGAGACGGCCGTGTCGGTCGCCGACCCGGTGCTGCTGGAGGCCACCGCGCATCTGGACCGCCGCCCCGAGCGCCTGTTCTCCTTCCTGGACCCGCTGTTCGAGGCCGGCAACCTGCAAGTGCTCCCGGCGGGCGAACACGCCCCGTGGCGCCGCACCCTGCTCTCGGTCCTGGCCGGCCGCCCCTCGCACGAGCAGGCCTTCGACCGCTTCACCGCGCTCGCGACCGGCCTCGCGGACCGCTGGGCCGCGCGGGGCGCGCGGGGCGAGGCCGTCGCGCTGCAGCAGGATCTGACCGCCCTGTCCCTGCGGATGATCTGCGCGTACGCCCTGGGCGGCGAGGTCGAGGGCCCGGACGTCGTCGCCGCCGCCTTCGAGGAGGTGCTCGCCGACTACCTGGAACGGCTCTACCAGGTGCCCCCCGCCGTCGACCCGCAGGAGCGCGCCGAGCGGACCGCGCGGGCGCTCGCCCTCCTGCGCGCGACGGTCGACCGGGTGATCGCGGCCCACCGCGACGGCGGCCGCGCCGACCGCGGCGACCTGGTCGGCGCACTGGTCGAGGCCGGCGAGCGCCCCGCCCGGATCCGCGACACCGTCCTCGCGACGATGCTCGCCGCCCACCACACCACCGGCGTGGCCGTCTCCTGGACCCTGCACCTGCTGGGCCGCCACCCCGAGGCGGCCGAACGCGTCACCGGGGAACTGGACCGCGTGCTCGGCGACCGCCCGGCCCCCGGGTACGCCGACCTGCGGCGCCTGCCGTACCTGCGGACGGTCCTCCAGGAGTCGATGCGCCTCTACCCGCCCGGCCCGTACGGCGCTCGCCAGACCGCCGAGGCGCTCACCCTCGGCGCGTACACGGTCCCGGCCGGGGCGGTGGTCTTCTACCCGTTCTGGGCCGTCCACCTGAACCCCGACCACTGGCCCGAGCCCGAACGGTTTCGCCCCGAGCGCTTCACCCCGGAGCAGGCGGCCGGACGCGCGCGGCTGGCCTGGGTCCCCTTCGGGTTCGGCCCGCGCAGCTGCGAGGGCGCCGCCCTGGCCATGGTCGAGTGCGAACTGCTGCTGGCCGTCCTCCTCAAGCGCCTGCGCTTTCGGCCCGTGCCGGGCCACCGGGTGGTCCCGGCCGAACGGTTCGTCCTCTGGGCGGCCGACGACATCCGCATGCTCGTCAGCCCGCGCCGGGCCGGGTGAGCGCCGCAGGGCCGGCGGCGCGCCCGGCCCGGCCCCGGGCGTGCGGGTGCCCCGGGACGAACCGTCCCGGGGCACCCGGCATGGGGGAGTGGCGGGGATCAGCCCGCGAGGCCGATGCCGGTCTCGGTGGCGTAGCCGGCGACACCGTTGGGGCCCACCGCGACGGCGGCGTCGAGGAACGAGGCACCGTCAGGACCGAACTGGACATCGGTGATGTGCAGGGCACTGCCGTTCGGGCCGACGGAGAACGCCCCGTGGTCGTAGTTCAGGGAGGGGATGTTGTTGGGCGTGTCGGCGGAGGCGATGGTCGCCCCGCCGAGAACGAGCGGGAGGCAGAGGGCGGAGACGGTCAGGACGCGGCGCGCAGTACGCATGGGGGAAGAGCCCTTCCAGATAAGGGTGGTGATGGTCGATCGGACTGCCACGAAATGGCGTCCTGTCACCATCCACACACATGCGTATGCGGAGCGCTACCGGGGATGGCTGTCCGGGGCTACCGGTTCACCCGGGCCCCCCATCGCCGCCCCGAGGACGTGACGGGCGGGCCCGCCCGGGGCGGGGGAGCGCCCCGCCCACGCGCCGCCGCAGCCCCGGTGACGGGCCGCCCGGCGACCGGCGAGGCCACCGGCCCCGCCGGGCCACCGCCCCGGACGCCGCCCACGGCCGGGGCGGGCGCGCGCCGGCCGGCGACTTGACGCTCGAACCGGTGCTGCTGCGATAGTGACCCGGTGCGCGTCGGCCTGCTCGGACCCCTGGTACTGGACGCCGGAGCGGGCCCGCTGCCGATCGGCGGCGCGCGGCTGCGGGCGCTGCTGGCCTACCTGGCACTGGACGCCGGCCGCGCCGTCCGGCCCCAGGCCCTGGTGGACGCGCTGTGGGCCGAGGCGCCACCGGCCGACCAGACGAACGCCCTGCAGTCACTGGTGTCCCGCCTGCGGGGCGTCCTGGGCGACCCCTCGCTGCTCACCTTCGGACCGGCCGGGTACCGGCTGGCCGTCGAGCCCGGTGCGGTGGACACCGCCCGGTTCGAGCAACTGGCCCTCTCCGGCAGGCACTTGCACACGCAGGGCCGGCCGGCCGAGGCCGCCGCCGCCCTGCGGGAGGCCTTGGCCCTGTGGCGCGGCCCCGCGCTGGCGGACGTGCGCGAGGCGCCGTTCGCCGACGCCGAGGCCCGGCGGCTGGAGCGGGCGCGGCTGGCCGCCCTGGAGGACCGGATCGAGGCCGACCTCGCGCTGGGCGCCGGACCGGAGCTGATCGCCGAACTCGAATCGCTGACCGCGCGGCACCCGCTGCACGAACGGCTGCACGCCCAGCTGATCCGGGCCCTGGCCGCCGGCGGCCGGGGCGCCGAGGCACTGGCCGCCTACCAGCGGCTGCGCGCCCGGCTGGCCGACACCTTCGGCAGCGACCCCGGACCGCAGCTGCAGGCGGCCCATCTCGCGGTCCTGCGCGGCGAGCTCCCGGCACCCCCCGACCACCGGCCGCCCCCCGGCCACCGCACGCCCGACGACCAGCCGCCACCCCAACAGCCGCCACCCCAACGGCCGGAGCCCCAACGGCCGGAACCCCGCCGACCACGGCCGCCCGGCAATCCGGACGCGCCGCTGACCAGCTTCGTGGGCCGCGAGGACGACATCCGCCGGGTGGCCGAGCTGCTCGGCCGAGCCCGCCTGGTCACCCTGGTCGGCCCCGGCGGGTCCGGCAAGACCCGGCTGGCCACCACCGCCGGCCGCCGCCTCACACCGCCCGGCGGGGTGTGGTTCGTCGCCCTGGCCCCGGCCGGCCCGGCGGACGTGCCCCGCGCGGTGCTCGACGCCCTGCGCACGCGCGAGGCCGACCTGCCCAAGAACGCCGCGGCCCCGACCCGCCGCCCCGGCACCCCAGAGGAGATCCTGGACCGCCTGACCGAGGTGCTCACGCACGACGACCCGGTCCTGGTATTGGACAACTGCGAACACGTGATCGACGCGGCGGCCACGCTGGCCGAGACCCTGCTCGGCCGGTGCCCCGGGCTGCGGGTCCTGGCCACCAGCCGGGAGCCGCTGCGGATCGACGGCGAGAACCTGCACCCGGTACTCCCCCTGGAACTGCCCGAGCCCGGCTCGACGCCCGAACAGGCCCGCGCCTGCGCGGCGGTCCGGCTGTTCCACGACCGGGCCACCGCCGTGTGCCCGGGCTTCGCCGAGGAGGACGGCTCGCTGGCGGCGGCGGTCGAGATCTGCCGCCGCCTGGACGGCCTGCCACTGGCGATCGAACTGGCCGCCGCCCAACTGCGCACCCTGCCCGCCGAGGTGGTCGCCACCCGGCTGGACGACCGGTTCCGGCTGCTCACCCGGGGCAGCCGCACCGCCCTGCCCCGGCACCAGACGCTGCGCGCCGTGGTGGCCTGGAGCTGGAAGCTGCTGGCCGCCGACGAACGGGCGCTGCTGGAACGGCTGTCGGTGGCGCCCGGCAGCTTCACCGAGGACGCGGCGCAGGCGGTCGGCGGGCTCGCCGCCCCGCACGCCGGCCACCACCCCGGCGACCGTGAGGCCCCCGATGTCCCCACCCCCGACGCCCCGGCCCGCGACGTCCGGGAACTGCTGGCGGCGCTGGTCGACAAGTCGCTGCTGCACCTGCTCGGAGCCGCCGCCACGGGAGAGCCGCGCTACCGGATGCTGGAGACCATCCGGGAGTACGGCCTGGAGCAGCTCACCCGCCACGGCGAGGCCGGCGCCGCCCGCGAACGCCACTGCGGGTTCTTCCTCGCCCTGGCCGAGACCGCGGAGCCGCGGCTGCGCACCCGCGACCAGCTGCGCTGGCTGGCCCGGCTGTCGGCCGATCGGGACGACCTGCTGGCGGCGATCCGCTGGGCGGTGGAGTCCGGGGACGCCGCGACGGCGGTCCGGTTCGGCGCCGCGCTGTGCTGGTTCTGGTCCATGCGGGGCTATCCGCCGGAGTCGCTGGACCTGCTCGAACGGGTCCTGGAGGTCCCCGGGCCGGCCGATCCGGCGGCCCGCGCGCTGGTGATCGCGACGTACGAGGTCGGCACCGAGTCCATCGGCCGGCCGGAGGACAGGGCGGCCGCCTTCGGCCGGATCGAGGTGGCGATGGCGGGCGTCGACCCCGGTGTCCACCCCCTGCTGGAGCTGGCCCGGCTGGCCGCGGCCATCGCCGGCCCGCAGCCGCCGCCGCACACGCCCGACCCTCCGGCCCCCGCGGATTCCCCGGACTTCCCGGACGGCGAGCGCAAGGACCCCTCCAGCGGCCCGTTCGCCCTGCTGGTACGGGGCCTGCTGACCCTGCACACCGGGGACGTCACCGAGGCGGCGGGCTTCCTCTCCCACGCGCTGGCCGGTTTCGAGGCGCTCGGCGAGCGGTGGGGCATGGCGACCGCCCTGAGCACCCTCGGTTCGCTGCGGCGGCGCTCCGGCGACCTGGCCGACGCGCTGGCGATGAACGAGCGGGCCACCCGGTACTTCCAGGAGCTCGGGATGCAGGAGGACACGGTCGACAGCGATGTCCAGGCCGCCCTGATGCGCGCCCAGGCCGGGGACGCGGACGGCGCGCGGCGGCAGCTGGAGGGCCTGCTCGGCCAGGTGGCGCAGGCCGGATGGGCCGAGCCCAGGGCCCTGGTGTGCCTGGGCCTGGCCCAGCTGGAGTGGCGGGCCGGGCAGCGGGAGCAGGCCCGCGCACACGCCCTGGCCGCCCTGGCCCAGGCCCCCGGCAGCCAGCCGGTGCCCTCGCACCTCACCGCCCTGCTGCTGGGCGTGCTCGCGCAGCTGGACGCCGCGGACGGCCTGCCCGACGCGGCGGTGCGCCGGCTCGACCACCCGGCGGTGCACCTGGTGCTGACCTGGAACTCGGCGGTCGCGGCCCGGATCGCGGTGGCGGCCGCCGACATCGAGCTGTGCCGCGGCCGGCCGGGGGAGGCGGCGCTCCTGCTCGGCGCCGCCGACCTGCTGCGGGGCTCGGACGACCTCGGCGACACCGACGTGCACAGGATCGCCGGGCGGGCCACGGCCGACCTGGGAGCCGCCGGGTTCGCGTCCGCGCACGCCGCGGGTGCGGCGATGGCGCGGACCGAGGCCAGGGACCTGCTGTCCGCGATCATCACCGCACCCGCGGCCGGGCCGCCCCCGTCAGTGAGCCGGAACTGAAGCCGGACCCGGAGCAGGGGCCGGAGCCGGGGTCGGCTTGCCGAACATGGCGCAGGTCACCGCACTCTGCAGGGCCTGGCCGGCCGCGGTGAGCTTCGCGTCGGCCCCGAACTCGAACAGGAACTCGGTCGCGATCAGGACGGTGGCCGTACGGCTGCCGGTGCCGTCGGTGAGGTTGGTGCTGGAGTAGCCGGTGATCCCCCCGTCATGGGCCCAGACGGTGCCGCAGGGGGTGCGGCCCGTCTCGATGCCCAGGCCGGAGCCGGGCCCGTCCACCGGGTTCTGCGGGTCCATCGGCACGGTGGTGCGCAGCTGCGCCAGCTGGGCCGCGGGCAGCAGCCTGCCGGACATCAGCGCGTTGTAGAAGCGGGACCAGTCCTGCGCGGTGGACACCACGGCCCCGGCCGCCCCGCCCCAGCCCGGGTCGTTGCCGGAGACGTCCACCCGGCCGTCGCGGTGCACCCCGGCCACGTCCCGGAACGCGGCGGGCACCCCCGCCGGCATGTGGGCGGAGTCCGGCTCGTAGCCGCGGACGTGGCGGCCGCGCCAGCTGCCGTCCGTGGCGAGGTAGGTGTGCTTCAGGTTCAGGGGCCGGGCGATCCGGTCGCGGACCAGGTCGGCGAGGCTCGCCCCGGTGACCCGCTCCAGGACGGCGCCGACCGCCGCGTAGTCGGTGTTGCTGTAGGACCACCGGGTGCCCGGCGGGAACAGCGCCGGGCGCTTGAGGCCCACGGCGAGCAGTTCGGCGGAGGTCCACCGGTGCGGGTCCTTGCCGAGGATCGACGGCAGGACGGCGGGGTCCTCGGTGTAGTCGGCCAGGCCGCTGGTGTGGTTCAGCAGCATCCGCAGCGTGATCGCCCGGCCGTCGGGCACCTGGCCCGGCAGCCACGCCTCCACCGGGTCGGTCAGCGCGAGCCGCCCCTCGGCGGCCAGTTGCAGGGCGATCACGGCCATCATGGTCTTGGTGTTGGAGCCCATCCGGAACTCGTCCCCCACCGCGAGCCGCTGGTCCGCCGCGGCCCAGGGGGCCTGCTCGGCGATCTCGACGGGCCGGCCCCGGCCGTCGTCCACCCGCACCACCACCCCCGGCGCCCCGGAAGCCACCAACTGCCGTGCCAACTCCTCCAGTTGAGCCCGCTGCGCCTCGGCCCCGCCCCGGGTCGCGGAGGGCGCGGACCCGGCGGTGGTCAGGGGGGCCGGGAGCGCCGGACCGGCGGCCAGCCCCACGGTGAGGGCCGACGCGGTCAGCACGAGCGGCGCCAGCCGCAGGCGGCGCGACCGCCCCGCGCGGGACGGCGAAGGGGCAGTCGAAGAAGGAGGAGAAGAAGGAGAAGTGGCTGGCGACATGGATCAGTTCCCTCTGGTTGCCGGGTGACCTGGACGGCCCCAGCCTGTGGCCCGCCGCTGGCAAACCGCGCACAGCGCGCTGGCACCCGCCGTCCACCCCGGATCCGCTGTCCGCCTCGCCGTCCGCCCCGCCGCTGCCACCCCCCCCACCGCGCCCCGCCCCCCCCGCCCCACCGCGTAGCCGTGGTCCCCCGCGCCGCCCCCCCGGGGGCCCGCCTCCCGGGGGGGGGACGACGCGGCCGCGCTCGGATCAGCAGGACCCGGCCGGGCGGTCGCGGACCACGAGGTCGTTGCGCCCGGCGGTGGCATCCAGCCAGACCGTCCGGGTGCCCTGGTCGGCGGCGGCGTGGAACTGGCTGCCCCGGTTGCAGGAGACCCGCACGGGGGTGCCGCCGCCGACCGGCAGCTGGTACAGCTTGGGCAGCGCGGCGTTCGACCAGCCGCTGCTCGGCTGGGCGCTGCGGTGCAGGAAGGTGACGGCCCGGTCGGTGGCGGTGAGCTCCATGTCCGCCGGGGTGTACGGCGAGTCGGCGGAGAGCAGGTCGCGCACGCCGGAGCCGTCCAGGGCGCCGGAGCGCAGGGCGGTCGGGCGGGTGCGGTCGGCCGGGGCGGCCAGCCAGAGCAGCCGGTCGCCCGCGAGCAGCGGGGAGGCGAGGTACGGCGGGTCGGTGCCGTTCGGGGTGCTCACCGGGTACTGGGCGGCGACTTTGCCGGTGGCGGTCGAGAAGACCGTCGGCGCCTGGACGCCGGCCCCGTCGGCCGTCCAGGACTCGATCCAGCCGAGCAGGCCGTCCTTGAACGCGAGGGACGTGAAGGACGTGAGGTTGTGGCCCTCGGGCAGCGGGAGTTCCACGGGCGGGGCGCCGTCGTGGGAGAGGCGGACCCGGGTGCGGCCGGTGTCGTTGTCGGTCACCGTGAAGGCGATGTCCCCGCCGGACACCCGGACGCTGCCGGGCGACTGGTCGGGGGAGTGGAACACGCTGCGCACCGGGCCGCCGGACAGCGGGCGGGTCAGCACCTCCGTCCCCCACGTGCCGGTGGCGTCGGGCCCGATCGCCAGCCAGACGGCGGACGTGCCGTCGGTGGCGGCCCAGCCGTGGATCCGCCCGTCGTCCGGGCTGAGCCGGGTCGGGGTGCCGGGGGAGGTGGTGGAGCCGGTGTACAGGGCCGTCGCGCCCTTGCCGTTCGGGTCGGTGTTGCCCATCACCCAGTGGCCTCCGCCCGCGGCCGGTCCGACCGGGGCGGAGGTGCCGGGCAGCAGCGGGCGGGTGTCCGTCCCGAGCCGGTTCTGCCAGCCGGCCTTGATCCCGTGTGCGTCGAACGCGGCCGCCACCTTGCGCAGTTGGGCTCCGCTGAGTTTGAGGGCCCGGCCGGCGGCGAGCACCGCGTTGCGTCCGTCGACGAAGTCGTCGAGCGGGGTGAGGTATTCGGCCATCGCCCGGTAGACGAGGCGGTCGGCGGTGAGCGGGTCGAGGGTGCGCCGGATGTCCCACAGGGCGCCGCTGAAGATGGTGGCGTTGAGGTGCGCGCCGCCGTTGTCCAGGTCGAGCCCGGCGCCGAGGTAGTCGTCCACGGTGGTGCGGTGGTCGTCCAGGCGGCGGTTCGCGCAGTCCTGCGGGGTGCCGGTGCGGCACAGGTTCTCGCCCATCAGCGCCGCCGCCGGGTCGTCCATGGACATGCCGCGGGCGGTGACCTCGATGGCGTTGCCGAAGTAGTCGGCGAGTCCCTCGTTCATCGCCCCGGACTGGCCGTCGCCGACCAGGTTGGCGGTGTGCTGGATGACGCCGTGGGTCATCTCGTGCCCGGCCACGTCGAGGGCGGCGGAGAACGGCAGGAACCTGGCGTTGCCGTTGCCGTAGAGCATCTTCTGCCCGTCCCAGGCGGCGTTCGGGAAGGGCTTGCCGCGGTTGCTCACGTTCACCACGGAGGTGATCGCGCCGCCCTTGCCGTCCAGGCCGTCGCGGCCGAGCCGGTCGTGGTAGAAGCCGTACACGGCGGCGGCGTTGAGGTGGGCGTCGGTGGCGCCACTGGTGCCGGTGGAGGCGGGGAAGGCCGGGCCCGGGGAGGCGACGGGGAGGCTGCCGTCGGGCAGTCGGCCGCTGAACTCGTTGTAGTCCCGTCCGGTCGCGTCGTAGGTGGTGATGGTGACGGGCCGGGTGAGGTCGACGAGTTGGTAACTTCCGTCCGGCTGGCGGGAGATGTTCACCGGCACGGTACGGCCCAGGAGGTCGGGGGCGGTCCCGGTGGCGGGCTCGGCGGCGGCCGCGCCACGGGCGGCGCCGGCCCCTGTGTCGTCGGCGCCGCTGACCTGGTAGGGGGCCGAGGAGTCGTGGGCGAGGGCGACCACGCCGAGCGTGGCGTCCGCGTAGACCTCGCGGACCAGCGGCTCGCCGTTGCCCGGGTCGGCGGTGTGCACGGTGAAGTGCCGGGCGAGTCGGCCGGTGCCGCCCGGCAGGACGACCAGGCCGCGGTCCTCGGCGGTGGCCCCGGCCCGGGCGCGCGGGTCGGGGAGCGAGCCGAGCGCCAGCTTGCGCAGCACCGCGTCCGGCACGGCGGGGGCGGTCGGCGCGGTCAGCCCGGTGAAGTACTTGCCGCCGACCGACTCCACCCGCTGGCCGGCCCCCTCGCCGGTGAGGCGGACCAGGTACTGCCCGCCGAGCACCGGTATGCCGCCGTGGTACTGCTGGAACCTGACGGTGCGCCGGTCGGCGGCCGTGCGCTCGACCGCGAGCTCGGTCAGCTGCCCCGGATCGACCCGGTACCGGTCCAGGTGGGCCGCGAGATGGGCCCGGGCCGCCTCGACCGGACCGCCGGGCGCCGCCTCGGACAGCCCGGTCACCAACTGCGGGGCGGCGGTGCCCTCACCGGCCACCAGGGCGGGGACGGGATCGGACTCGGCGGTCGGGCCCGGCGGCGCGGCCAGGGCGGGGGAGGCGGTCACGGTGAGCGCCAGCGCCAGACTCAGGGCGGCGCCCGAGCCGAGCACCCCGGCCACTGGACGGGAACGGTGATGCACTGCGGTCCTCCACGGAAATCGGCAGTGACGGCAGCACGACAGAGCTGCCTTCCACGGAGGAACGGGGCACCGGACAGGCCCGGTTCAGCCGGTCGCCGCCCTCCGGCCGCCCCCGCGGGGCCGCGCCCTCCCGCCGGGTTCGCCGCCCCCCGCCCGGCGCACCCGCCCCGGACGAACGCTTTCCCGGGGCCCCCCGGGGCGTCGCCCGGCAGCGCCGAGACGCAACTGCGCACCCGGCTCTACCCCGTCGGTCGGCCTCCGGCCCCCGGCCTGAACCAGCCCCCACCGGGCCGCCGGCACGCCCCGGGGGCCGACGGCCGGCCCACCGCGACCGCCTTTGCCGAAGACCCGCCGCGTATCCGCGGATACGGCACCCGATCGGGTGTGGAGCCCCACCCGCCCGGACCATTGCGCATCTCACCCGACCGCCCCGCAGGGGGCGTCCGGGATCAGCCGGTCCGCGATCCGGGTCGGCTCTCCTCCCGCCACTGCCGCACGGAGCGCACGATGTCCTGGCCGATCCGGTCCAGGAAGGCTGCGGCGTCGTCCATCCGGGCGCCGGCCGGTGTGCCGGGGCCGAGCGTCTCGGCGCCTTGGCGGGCGACGCCGGCGAGCATCGTGTTCCGTTCGGCGCTGGCCAGCAGTGCCCGGTACCAGACGTCGTCGTCGATGACGTACCGCTCCCGGCGCTGCTGTTCGCCGCGTTCGCGGCGGATCAGCGCCTGGCCCTCCAGGTAGCCGACGGCCTTGGAGACGGCGGCCGGGCTGACCTGCAGCCGTTGCACCAGTTCGCCCGCGGTGAGGCTGCCGTCGTCGGTGACGTACAGGCAGGCGAGGACCCGGGCGACCATGCGGGGCAGGCCGCTGTGCACCAGCAGTTCGGCCAGTTCGTCGGCGAATTCGCTTACCGCCTGCGGGTCGCGGCCCTCGGCCGGCGGCGTGGCGGCGGCGGCCGGTCGGGCGGTCGTGCCGCTGCGGCGGGAGCGCTGTGCGGTGGCGCGCTGGGCGTGTTCGGCCCGGTAGTCGGAGGGCCCGCCGTTGCGGGCGATCTCGCGGGTGACGGTCGAGGTCGGCCGTTCGATCTGCCGGGCGATCTCGCCGTAGCCCAGCCCTTCGGCCAGTCCGGCGGCGATCCGGTGGCGGTCCTGCGGGGTCAGCCTGGCTCCGGGCATCCGTCCTCGTCTCCTTCCGTCGCGTGAACAGTATCCGTCCGGCTCGCCCACTGTTGCAATGGAGTTGCGACGTTCTGTTGCATTAACCGGGAGGGTCATTGCAAGAATATTGTGGTATCTAGCTGCGAATACATCCACCATCGGCAGGTTTCGTATTGACCATTATGTGAATTTGCTCGTAGCTTCTTCCCGAACCGCGACACCACATCGAGGGGGAACACGCCATGGGAACCACCACGCGCGCAGCCGTCGCCACCCTGCTCGCCGGGGCCGTGCTGGCCGGCGCCGCCGCCACACCGGCGTTCGCCGCGCCCGCGCCGGACGGCAGGGGCGGGCACCCGGGGGTCCAGCGGGTGCTGGACCGGGCGGTGGCCACGGGTGGCCTGCCCGGCGCGGTCGCCGAGGTCCGGGACGGCGACCGCCGGTGGTTCGGCAGCGCGGGCGTCGCCGACCTCGCCACCGGGCGGGCCCGTCTCGCGCAGGACCGGTTCCGCATCGGCAGCACCACCAAGACCTTCGTCGCCACCGTCGTCCTCCAGCTCGCCGCCGAGGGGCGGCTGAGCCTCGACGACAGCGTGGAGCGCTGGCTGCCCGGCCTCCTCGACGCCCCCGGCTACGACGGCGAGCGGATCACCGTGCGCCAGCTCCTCAACCACACCAGCGGCATCTACAACTACGCGATGGACGAGAAGGTCCGGCAGGAGGCGAGCGGCCTGCCCTTCCTGCGGCACCGCTTCGACAGCTACACCCCCGGACAGCTCGTCCGGATCGCGCTCGCCCATCGGCCCGACTTCGCGCCCGGTACCGGCTGGACCTACTCCGACACCAGCTACGTCCTCGCCGGCCTGATCGTCGAACGGGCCTCCGGCGGCACCCTGGCCGCGCAGATCGAGCAGCGGATCACCACCCCGCTGGGCCTCACCGGCACCTACGAACCCTCCTCCGACGACATCGCCATCCACGGGCCGCACGGGCGCGAGTACTCGCGTCTGGGGCTCACCGGGCCGAACGCCACCGCCTACGACGTGACGGAGCTGAGCCCGTCCTGGGGCTGGGCCGCCGGCGACATGGTCTCCGACGTCCGCGACCTGAACACCTTCTTCGCCGCCCTGCTGGGCGGACGGCTCCTGCCGCCCGCCCAGCAGCGGGAGATGTTCACGATGATCCCGACCGGGCACCAGTGGATCGACCAGGCGGAATACGGTCTGGGCGTCGCCGGCGTCAGGCTCGACTGCGGCCCCACCGTCTGGGGTATGGGCGGCGCCATCAACGGCTCGTGGTCCTACGCGTTCGGCACCCGCGACGGCCGGCACCTGCTCGCCACCAACGTCAACGGCGACTGGGTCGAGGGGAGTTGGCCGATCGCGGTGTTCACCTCCGAGCTGGAGGCGGAGTTCTGCCCCCGCTCGTGACGGCCCCGGCTCGCGACGCCCCCGCTCGTGACGGCCGGGCACGAGTCGTCCCCGCCCGCCCGGGCGGGGGCGTCATGGCAGCGCGGCCGCCTTGCGCAGCAGTACCGACCGCTCGCGGGTGTTGCGGCACAGCCGGGCGGCGAGTTCCAGCTCGGCGCGGGCCTCGGCGGTGCGGCCGAGCCGGGTCAGGAGTTCGCCGCGTACGCCCGGGAGCAGGTGCGATCCCGAGAGCCGGCCGGAGGCGGCGAGTTCGTCGACCAGGTGGAGCGCCTGCTGGGGTCCGTTGGCCATGGCGACGGCCACGGCCCGGTTGAGTTCGACGACGGGGGAGGGGGCCACGCGGCCGAGTGCCTCGTAGAGGAGCACGATGTGTTCCCAGTCGGTCTCCTGCACCGAGGGCGCCGCCGCGTGGCAGGCGGCGATCGCGGCCTGGAGGCCGTAGGGGCCGAGGCCCCGTCCGGTGGCGGCGGCGCGGCCGAGTGCGGCCAGGCCGCGGCGGATCGCGGAGCGGTCCCACCGGCGCCGGTCCTGGTCCTCCAGGAGCACCGCCTCCCCATCGGGTGCGGTGCGGGCCGCAAAGCGCGCGGCGGTGAGTTCGAACAGCGCGAGCAGTGCGCACGCCTCCGGTTCGGCGGGCAGCAGGGCGGCCAGCGTCCGGGCCAGCCGGAGCGCCTCGTAGGCGAGGTCGGGGCGCAGCAGGTGGTCGCCGGCGGTCGCGGTCGAGCCCTCGGTGAAGATCACGTACAGGACGCTCAGGACGGCGCCGAGCCGTTCGCGCCGTTCCTCGGCCGGCGGCAGTTCGAACGGTACGTGCGCCGCGGCGATCGTCTTCTTCGCCCGGGTGATCCGGGCCTGGACGGTGGCGGTGGGTACGAGGAACGCCCGGGCGATCTCCTCGCTGGACAGGCCGCCCACCACGCGCAGCGTGAGCGCGACCCGGGCCTCGGGGGAGAGCACGGGGTGGCAGGCGGTGAACATGAGCGCGAGGACGTCGTCGTCGACCCGGTCGGGGTCCCAGGGCAGTTCGTGCGGCGGTCCGGAGGCGGTCGCCGGGCCGGAGCTGAACTGGCCCTCGGCGAGTTGGCCCGCGAGCAGGGTGTAGCGCTCGTCGAGGGCGGAGGCGCGGCGGAAGGCGTCGATGGCGCGCCGGCGCGCGGTCGCCAGCAGCCAGCCCACCGGGCTGGTGGGCACGCCGTCGCGCGCCCAGCCGACGAGTGCTTCGGCGAGCGCCTCCTGGGCGACGTCCTCGGCGAGCGCGAAGTCCCCGGTGTAGCGGGCCAGTGCGCCGACGATCCGGGCGGACTCGATCCGCCAGAGGGCCTCGGCGGCCCGCCGGGCCGATTCGGTGCTCGGCGGGCCGTCGGGGGTGGTGGGCATCAGTGCTGGCCGGTCCGCTCGCGCCACGCCCGCTCCTTGGCGATCCACTCGTTGTCCTGCGGGAACTCCTCGATGCCCGGCACGCGGCGGATCTCGACCTTCGAGCCGGTGATGGCCGGGAGCCGCTTGGCCCACTCGACGGCCTCCTCCTTCGAGGCGACGTCGATCACGTAGAAGCCGCCGAACAGTTCCTTCGTCTCGCCGTAGGGGCCGTCGGTGACCACCGGGCTCTGTCCGCTGAAGTCGACCACCACGCCCTGGGAGGGGTCGTCCAGGCCCTCGGCGGCGACGAGCACGCCCGCCCGGATCAGTTCCTCGTTGAAGCGGCCCACCGTTTCGAGCATCTCCTCGAAGGGCGTCTCCATCATCTTCGCGACGCTCTCGTCCGTGCCCCGCATGATCAGCATGTACTTCGACATCGTCACTCCTTGCTCGGGGGCCGCTTTCCGGCCCTCTCCATCCCAGGTCGAACGGCGTGGCCGCGGATCGACACGGCGGGCGGATCCGGGACCACTTTTTTTCGACGGACGCCACCCTCTCGCAGGGCGGCCTCCTCTCACACCTGTCACACCTGGCGGTACGCGGCCGTCGCGATCTCGGCGAACGAGCGGACCAGCGGGTTGGTGTCGCCGTCGTTCCACACCGCGACCACCGGGCTGGGCGCCATGTCGGCCAGCGGGACGGTGGTGAGGTTCTCGGGCAGGTCGTGTCCGAGCGGGGCCAGGCCGACCGTGCTGTTCCAGAGCACGGCCTGCAGGCATTCCTGGACGCCGCGCACCACGGGGCCCTCGCGCGGGGTGCCGCCGTTCCAGTACGACTGCCACCGGGGGTCGGTTCCCGGGGGGAACTGGAACCAGCGGCGCCCGGCCAGGTCGGCCAGTTCCAGGCGGCCGCGCCGGGCCAGCGGGTCGTCGGCGCGCAGGACCGCGCCGACCGGGTCGGTGCGCAGCACGCGCACCGCCAGGGCGGTGTCGTCGAACGGCGCGCGGGTCAGGGCGACGTCGACCAGTGCGGCGCGCAGTCCGCAGGTCGGGTCGGTCAGGTCGGTGTCGCGCACGCGGATCTCGACGCCGGGGTGGCTGCGGCGGAAGGCGGCCGCCAGCCTGGTGATGCCGGGGTCGGTGCCGTCGCCCAGGATGCCGACGGTCAGGGTCGCGGCGCCGGCCGCCGCGGCCACGCGCGCGCGCAGGCGCTCGGCCCGGTCGAGCAGGGCCCGCGCCTCGTCGAGCAGCACGGTTCCCGCCGGGGTGAGGGTGACGCCGGCGGGGGAGCGGGCGAACAGCAGGGCGCCGCTCTCCTTCTCCAACTGCTTGATCGCCCGGCTCAGCGGCGGCTGGCTCATGTGCAGGCGGGTGGCGGCCCGGCCGAAGTGGAGTTCCTCGGCGACCGCCACGAAGTAGCGCAGGGTACGTAGCTCCACGCTGCGACGATACCCCCCGGGTATCGGCGTGGTGGAACGGGTCTTGGACACCCGCGGTGCCCCGGCGGTGCACTCGGAACATGACCGACACAGCGAAGACCAGTGAACCGCAGGCCGGCCCCACCGTATCGGTGGTCGCCCCCGGCGAGGGCGAGACGATCGTCATGGGCACCACGCGCATGCGCGTCCTGGAGGACGGCAGCCACACCGGGCACCGCCTGGCGATGACCGAGTCCCTCCTCGCCCCGCACACCCCCGGACCGCCGCAGCACCGCCACGCCCGCCACGACGAAGGCTTCTACATCATCTCCGGTACGGTGCGCTTCACCGTCGGGGACCAGCACCACGACGCGAGCGCGGGCACGTTCGTGATGGTCCCGCCCGGCGCCCCGCACACCTTCGCCAACGTGAGCGACCACAGCGCCGTCATGCTCAGCGTGTTCACCCCCGACCTGTACCTGCAGTACTTCCGGGACCTGCGGGACATGGCCGCCGACGGCGGGCCGCCGACCCCCGAGGCCGGCCTGCGCACGATGAGCCGCTACGCCACCGAGCCCGCCACTGGGTCCGCCGCCGACCTGGCCTGAAGCCGACCGGCCACCCGCCGGCGGTGACCGTGAAAGGACGTCATGACCATCGCCTACTGGTTCCTCGCCACACCGCTCGCCGCCTTCTACCTCTACGCTGGCGCACTCAAGGCGACCCGTGACCGCGACCGGCTGCGCCCGATGATGGCCTGGGTGGACCGCGTACCGCTGCCCGCCGTCAGGACGCTGGGAGCGGTCGAACTCCTGGGCGCGGCAGGCCTGTTGCTGCCGCCGGCGGGCGGTGTCGCGCCGGGGCTGGCCGTGGCCGCGGCCGTCGGGTTCGTGCTCCTGCAGACCGGTGCGATCGCCGTGCACCTGACCGGCGGGGACCGCCGCGTCGCGCTCAACGCCGGGCTCCTCGCGGTCGCGGCCGCGACCGTCTGGCCGGCGGCCGCCGGGATGTGACCGGACGCCACCCCCGTCCGCGCCCCGCCCCTTCGTTCAGCCCCCGCTCCGCCCCCGTCCCGTCCCGTCCGCAGGCCCTCGGTACGTACACCGTGCCAAGTTCGCGGTTTTCCACGATGCCCGAGCGTGGTGGTCACGTGTCAGCCTGTGACTGCCACCGCATCCCGCAGCCGGGTCGGGGCGGGGTCGATCCGCCGCAGGTGGCCGGCCGTTCACGTGGAACGCCCAGAAGGGATATTTGTCATGCACAGGCAAATTCGTTCAGCTTCGCTCTGCGCCGCGATCGCCGCCGCGGTCCTGGTCGGCGGCACCGCCCAGGCGTACGCCGCCGTGGCCTCCCCCGCCCGCGTACACGCCTCCGCGTCGCCCGCCGCCCAGGACGGCGCGTCGGCGTCCGCGATCTGGCGCTGGGCCGGCCGGTACGACTCGTTCGTCGAGGCGCAGGCGGCGTACTACGTGCTGTACGGCCTCGGGAGCGCCGTCGCCCAGCTGATCGAAGAGGTCATCGTCGACGGCGCGAAGCGGTGGGAGCTCTACATCCAGTGAGCCCCCCGGCGCTGGCATCGAGCCGCGACGCCCCCCGGATGAGAACACGGCGGGCGCGACCCGGCGCCCGCTCGTCCAGCCTTGAAGAGAGTTGGTAGACCCATGCGACGCACGACTCCCAAGCGCGGCCTGTCCCGCACGGCCGCAGGCGTTCTGACCGCCGTGCTGATGGCGTCCGGAGCGCTCACCCTCGCCCCGGCCGCGCAGGCCGCGACCGGGCAGAGCGGCCCGCAGGCGACCGCGGACGGCCTGGCGGGGATCACCGCGGCCCGCTCCACGCAGGTCACCCTGTCCAACCACACCGCGTACGGCCTGACCAAGACGTGGGAGAAGCTCGACCACGGCTGCTGGACGAACAACATGCTGCCGCCCGACTACATCCCCACCGGCAAGGAGCCCAGCTTCGCGAGCGAGTCCTGCGGGGCCGGCACCGGGACGGAGGGGAACATCACCTACGGCTTCGCCGGCGGCGAGATCAAGATCTACTGGAACAACCCCTACGTGGGCAGCAACGGCTACAGCTGCTCCGTCCCGGCCGGGTACGCCTGCTACAAGAGCGGCGGCAGCGGGAACAACGCCGGCGTCAAGTTCGACGTCTGGCCGGCGTCCCGGTCGGCCGGGGCCGACACCGCCGACGCGGTGGTGCCCGGCGTCACCGCCGCCCGCAGCACGAGCATCAACCTGACCAACAACTCGGGCAAGCTGCTGGTCCGTTCCGGCTCCAGCCTGCGGTGGGGGATCTGGTCCGACAACATGCTGCCCCCGTCCATGGTCCAGCCCGGTGTCACCGCGAAGTGGGCCAGCGAGTCGGACGGCTTCATGACCGGCACGGAGGGCGAGGTCACCTTCGACGTGTCCGGGGAGAGCAACAAGGTCAGGGTGTACTGGAACAACCCCTACACCGGCAGCAACGGCTACAGCTGCTCCGCCCCGTCCGGGTACAAGTGCACCTGGCAGGGCGGCAGCGGCGACAACGCCGCGATCTCCTTCAACCTGTCGAAGTCCTGATCACGCCGGGCCGAACCAGCGCCCCCGCCCGGGTCACGTCCATCCGTGACCCGGGCGGGGGCGCTCGGCCCCGGCCCGCCGCC